>JBKOYW010000269.1:0-3790 GCA_046744275.1 Actinomycetota bacterium | reverse complement strand
TCCACGAGGATCGCTCGAAGGCGTGGGCGCTGACCATCAAGGGCAACACCGTGGCCGTCGTGTCCGACGGCACCGCGGTGCTCGGCCTCGGCGACATCGGCCCCGAGGCCGCGATGCCCGTGATGGAGGGCAAGGCGATGCTGTTCAAGGAGTTCGGCGGCGTCGACGCGTTCCCGCTGTGCGTCGACACCAAGGACGTCGACGAGATCGTCGCGTTCGTGAAGGCCGCGGCGCCGACCTTCGGCGGCATCAACCTCGAGGACATCGCCGCGCCGCGCTGCTTCGAGATCGAGCGCCGCCTGCGCGCCGAGCTCGACATCCCGGTCTTCCACGACGACCAGCACGGCACGGCGATCGTCGTGCTCGCGGCGCTGCTCAACGCGCTCAAGCTCGTCGGCAAGCGGCCCGAGGACGTCACCGTCGTGGTGGTCGGCGCCGGGGCGGCCGGCGTCGCGTGCACCGAGATCATGCTCGCCGAGGGCGTCGGCGACGTGATCGTTTGCAATCGGCACGGCGCGCTGTACGCCGGCGGGGAGGGCCTGGACGCCGACCGCGCCGCGCTCGCCGAGCGGACGAACAAGCGCAACGTCCGCGGCACCGCCGACGAGGTGCTGGCCGGCGCCGACGTCGTGCTCGGCCTGTCCGGCCCGGGCGCGATCACCGCCGCCGGGGTGCGCCGGATGGCGCCCGGCGCGATCGTGTTCGCGATGGCCAACCCGGTCCCCGAGGTCCAGCCCGAGGACATTCACGATGACGTCGCGGTGATGGCGACCGGCCGCTCGGACTACCCGAACCAGATCAACAACGTGCTCGCGTTCCCGGGCGTCTTCCGCGGCGCGCTCGACGTGCGTGCGACGACGATCAACGAGGAGATGAAGCTCGCCGCCGCGCAGGCGATCGCCGCGGTCATCCCGGCAGAGGAGCTGCACGCCGACTACATCATCCCCAGCGTCTTCAATCGCCGCGTCTCGGAGACGGTGGCCGACGCAGTCGCGGCCGCGGCCGTGGCGAGCGGGGTGGCGCGCCGCAAGCACGGCCACCCGCCTGAGCCGGCCACGCCGCTGGAGGCACTGCGCTGACTAGTACTTGAAGCCCATCGAACCGTTCCTTTCCGTGGAAGAGGGACCCGGCCCGAGGTAATCGGCCGTCAGCGTGCAGACATTGAGAAATCGGGGTTACGCGGGCAGGCCGCGGCGGCGGCGCGCGTACTCGCGCACCCGGCGCTCGAACGCCAGCTCGGCCTCGAAGTCCGCGTCGTCGCCGTGGCGGAACGAGAGGTCGTTCGAGGCGACCAGGCTCGCGAACGCCTCGACGACGCTGGGATCGAACTGGGTCCCCGCGGCGCGGCGAAGCTCCACGACGGCCGTCTCCGGCGAGACCGGCCGCCGGTAGGAGTCGCGCGCCGTGAGCACGTCGTAGGCGTCCGCGACCGAGATCAGCCGAGCCGGCAGCGGGATCTCCTCGCCCGCGAGGTTGCGCGGATAGCCCGCGCCGTCCCAGCGCTCGTGGTGGCTGAGGACGATCTCGGCCACGGGTCCGTAGCCGTCGACGCGCTGCACGATGCTCGCGCCGTCGGCGGGGTGGCGCCGCACGAGCTCCCACTGCTCGTCGGTCAGCGGCTGCTCGGCGAGCAGGATCGAGTCCGGGAAGGCGAACTTCCCGATGTCGTGCAGCAGCCCGGCGGTGTGCGCGAGCTCCTGCTCGTCGGCCGGGCGCCCGAGGGCGATCGCCATCGCGCGTGCGTACCGCGCGACCGCCGCGGAGTGCCGCGCGGTCATCCGATCCCGGAGCGCGAGCGTCTCGATCATCGAGGTCAGAACGCCGATCTGGAGCGCGGCCAGGCGCTCGGCACGGTTCTGCGACAGGAGCAGCTCCCGCAGCAGGTACTGGAACGTGACGAGCACGACGACGAGGAGCGACAGCGCCGCGAACCCGCTGTGGACGTAGACGTACGCGACGAGCACGCACAGCAGCGCGCCGACGGCCGCCGAGGGGAGCACCGGCACGAAGATCGTGCGGAACTCGTGCGCGAGCGACCCGCGGGTGTGGAACACGTAGTCGCCGGCGATGGCGAGGAAGTTCAGGACGTTGGAGACGAGGAAGACGCCGAGGATCAGGAGGTAGAAGGCGAAGTCGTCCTCGTCGAGGTCGAGCGCGCTCGCGACGCCTCCGATCAGCAGCCCGCCGATGAGCGGGAACGTGGCATAGGTGGCGAGGTTGGTGATGAACCGCGGCAGTGGGTTCCGGGCTCGCAGCTGGTCGACGACGACCGACAGCACGCCGATGGCGACGGCCGGCGCGGGCCCGAGGAGCGCCATCGCGAGCACGAGCGCGAGGAACGAGCCCGAGATCCGCTGGGCCTTGTGGCGGACCGCCATGAGGTCGCTGCCGATCGCCAGCACGAGGAGCGCGGCGAACAGCTCGGGCGGCTTCCAGTCGGCCGCGGTCGAGTCGACGGCGGCGACGGCGCAGGCGACGACCAGCACCACGACCTCGCCGGCGATGAGCGATGTTGACCGCCTGGACATGGAAGCCTCCGCGGCGAGACTATGGGCTGGCGGCTGCGGCGTCCAACGGCGCCATGAGCCGCCCGTCGCGCTCCGTGACCTCGGTTCCGAGCTCCCCGCACGCACGTGTGAAGCGGCGGGCGATCCAGGCCGCGTCCTCGCCGCCGGCCAGCCGCGTGCGGCAGAAGTCGAGCTTGAGCGGGACCGCTTCGAGCGTGCGTGGGCCGCCGGCATCGAGCTCGACGAGGAACAGCAGCCCGAGGTCGTTGCGCAGCCGCCGGTCGACCCGGTAGTCGTCGACGAAGTCGCCGAGGTCGTAGAGCACGCGGCCGGCGGCGCCGTGCACGAGGTGCGCCGAGTGACCCGTCACGAGCGTCGCGCCGGCCTCGACCAGCACCCGCGCCGCGGCCTGCACGTAGCGAGGCGGGCGGACGGTCATGTTCGGCCCCCAGTGGCACGCCACGAGCACGGCGTCGGCCCGCTGGCGCGCCGCGGCGACGGCATCAGCGAGCCACTCGCCGCGAGGGTCGTCGGCCAGGTCCGCGTAGGCGATGCCCGGCCGGTCGGGCCCTGCCGCGAAGTCGTGCGGATGGTCCGCGGCGCCGATCACCGCCAGCCGCAGCCCGCCCGCGGTCAGGACGTGCGCAGCGCGCGCGGCCTCCTGGTTCGCTCCGGCGCCGACCCATGCGACGCCCGCCGCGCGCAGGTGCTCGAGCGTGTCCAGCAGCGCCTCGGCGCCGTAGTCGAGCGCGTGATTGTTGGCCAGCGTCACGCAGTCGACGCCGATGCCGGCGAGCAGCTCGGCCGCCACCGGCGGCGCGCGGAAGAAGAACGGCTTGCCCGGCGCGGGCCAGCGCTCGCCGCGCGCGGAGATGCAGCACTCGAGGTTGAGCACGAAGAGGTCCGCCTCGGCCGCGACGGCCACGACGTCATCGTCGAACGGGGCGCGGCCGGTCCGGCCGATCTCCTCGGCGACCGTCCGGCCGAGCATGGTGTCGCCCGCGAGCGCGACCTGCACGCCGTCAGGCTACGGCTTCCCCGTGCTGGGTATCCCCTTGGAACAGGCACTTGCAAAGGGGAGGTCGAGATGGGTACGGCACGCGCAGATCGCTATGCGGGAGCAGCCGCCGCACGGGCGTCGATCGCGCGGGCGGTGATCCTGGCGGCCACGGTCGTGGCGGCCATCCTGGTGCTCGGGATCGTGCTGGTGGTGCTGGAGGCCAACCCGTCGAATGACATCGTCCAGGCCGTGCGCGACGCGGCGCGCTTCCTGGCCGGACCGT
>JBKOYW010000287.1:0-2326 GCA_046744275.1 Actinomycetota bacterium | reverse complement strand
GCCCTGGCGATCGAGCCTCGCCGCCGCCGAGGCCAGCCCTCGCCGCGCCGCCGCGCAGTCGACCGGCACCGCCTCCTCCGCGGCGTGGGTCGGGGTCGAGCATGGGACGGCGGCGACGTCGTCGAGCAGCGTCCGGTCGGTGTGGTGCCCGACCGACGAGATCACCGGCACCCGCAGCAGCGCCACCGTGCGACACAGCGTCTCGTCGCAGAACGCGAACAGGTCGGCCAGCGAGCCGCCGCCGCGCGCGACCACGATCACGTCGACCTCGGCGCAAGCCGCCAGGTCCTGCAGCGCGCGCGTGATCGCGGGCGCGGCATGGCGGTCCTGCACGGGCGCGAACGCCCACACCACGCGCCCGCCCCAGCCCCGCCGGCGCAGGCCGGCCACCACGTCGGCGCGTGCCTTGCCGTTCTCCCCGCAGACGACCCCGATCGCGCGCGGCAGGCCGGCGCGCGGGAGGCGCTTCTGCAGAGCGAACAGGCCCTCGGCGTGCAGCGCCCGCCGCAGCCGCTCGAGCTGCGCCAGCAGGTCGCCCTCGCCGGCGATCCGCAGCCCCGAGAGCGCGAACGAGAACGCCGGCGAGGCGGTGTGCGAGCCGGGGTAGTAGTCGCAGCCGCCGGCGGCGACCACCTGCACGCCGTCGGCCAGCGGGCCGAGGCCGAGCGCCTCGAAGTCGTCACGCCACATCGAGCAGGGCAGAGCGCCCGTGCCGTCGCGCAGCTCGAACCACACCTTCGCCCGCCCGGCCTTGAACGAGGACGCCTCGCCGAACACCTGCACGCGCGTGAACGCGCGAAGCTGCTCGCGCAGGGCGGCCGCGTAGCGGCCGACCGGCCACGGCCCGGTCAGCGTCGAGCCGGGAATGCCGGCGGGGCGCTCAGACATCGCAGGCAGAGGACATGGCATCCAGAGGCTATGGGCCGGTCCGGCGCGAAACTCGCCCCCCGATGTTTCGTTTCGCCGAGTGCGGGGGCGGGGTACGCGCGGCTCACCGTGTGGCCCGATCCCGAGCGCCGCGACGTCTCGCGGCCGCACGCATACGAGCTGTTCGAGGACGGGCGCCCTGTGGGGCGGCTCGAATGGCGCTCCCTCCCGCGGTCGGCCGTCGGGTGGTACGTCACGCTGCCGCCGCGGCCCGCGGATCGGCTCAGCGTCGACCCGGCGATCGATGCGCTGGCCCGCGACCGGACGTCATCCGACCACGACTGGGAGCTCAACGCCGAGCTCTCGGCCATCCTCAGCACCGCCATGGCGGTCGATGCCGCGGACCGCCTCCTGCATCCGCGCGCCGAGTTCCCGCGCCGCCGCTTCAACCGGCTCTCGACAGGCCCGTACGAGATCCATGTGACCGGGATCGACCCCACGGTGCTCGCCCACGCGGTGCCGGAGCTGCCCTTGACCGCGGTGTCGGACGTGCGCATCCTCGAGGGCGAGCTGCACGAGGACGCGCTCACCTCCGCCCTGCGGCGCATCACGCTGCTCGGCGGCCGGGTCGTCGCCGTCTTCCGCAGTGAGCCAGACTCCGAGTCCTGACCCTGACCCTGAGATACGCCGCCGGCACCGATCCCGGTCCGGTCCGGCCCAACAACGAGGACGCCTTCCACGCCGGCCCATGCCTGCTGGCGGTCGCCGACGGCGTCGGCGGCCACGCCGCCGGCGAGGTGGCGAGCGCCACGATCATCGAGGCGCTCGCGCCGCTGGCCGACACCGATCCCGGCTATGACCTGGTCGGCCGCCTGCACGAGGCCGTGGTGGAGGGCAACGCCGCGATCGCGCGGCGGATCGCCGACGACCCCACGCTCCAGGGGATGAGCACCACGCTCACCGCGATCCTGTTCGGCGGCGCCCGCTACTGCCTGCTCAACATCGGCGACTCGCGCACCTACCTGCTGCACGAGGGGTCGCTCGAGCAGCTCACGCGCGACGACAGCTACGTGCAGCTGCTCGTCGACCAGGGCCACATCTCGCAGGAGGCGGCAGGCAGCCACCCGCAGCGCAACCTCGTCCTCCAGGCCCTAACCGGCGAGGAAGTGATGGAGCCCGCCATGACCGTGCACGAGGCGCACGCCGGCGACCGCTTCATGCTCTGCTCGGACGGGCTCTCGGACGTCGTCCCGCACGCCACGCTCGCCGAGACGCTCGCCGCGGATGAGCCGCAGGAGTGCGTGGACCGGCTGATCGCGCTCGCGCTTGACGCCGGCACGCGCGACAACGTCACGGTGATCATCGCGGACGTGGTCGAGCCGTAGCCCGACGGAATAGAGAGGGGCGCCGGGGACGTCATCTGCTCTCGATGCCGACGTCGACCCTCCCCATGCACGCG
>JBKOYW010000357.1:0-7207 GCA_046744275.1 Actinomycetota bacterium | reverse complement strand
GCTCGAGGCCGCCGGCGCGGTGGTCACCCGCAGCAACGCGCACGCCGCGCGGCTGGCCAAGGAAGCGTCCGGTGGCTGAGCTGCTCGGTCGACCGCTGGCCGTGGCGAACGCGGGGGTCGACCTGTTCGCGGACGAACTCGAGCGCCAGGACGTGCGCGTCGAGCGCGTCGAGTGGCGCCCGCCCGAGCCGGGCACCGCGGAGGCGCTCGCGCGGCTCGCGCCGGAGGCGGAGACGATCGCTCGGGCCAACGACGAGGCTGTCGCGCGGCTCGAGGACGCGCAGCCGCTCCTGGCCCGGGTGGGGACCGCTCGCGACCTGCTCGCGGACATGTCCGACCGCACGATCCTGCACGCCGGGCCGCCGATCGAATGGGCCGACATGTCGGGTCCGCTGCGCGGCGCGGTGATCGGCGCCGCCGTGTACGAGGGCCTCGCCGACGATCGCGAGGACGCCGAGCGCAAGGCCGCCGCGGGCGCGTTCGAGTTCGGGCCCTGCCACGAGCGCGGCGCGGTCGGGCCGATGGCCGGCGTGGTGAGCGCCTCGATGCCGATGGTCGTGGTCGAGAACCCCGCGCACGGCAACCTCGCGTTCTGCACGTTCAACGAGGGCCTCGGCAAGGTCCTGCGCTACGGCGCCAACGACGACGAGGTGCTCGAGCGGCTGGCCTGGATCCGGGACGTGCTCGCGCGTGTGTTCGGCCGCGCGCTGCGACGCCTCGGCGAGCCGATCGACCTGCGCGCGATGACCGCCCAGGCGCTCCAGATGGGCGACGAGGGCCACAACCGCAATCGCGCCGGCACCTCGCTGCTGCTGCGGACGCTGCTGCCGGCGCTGATCGAGCTCGATGAGCCGGCCGCCGACACCGCCGCCGTCGCGCGCTTCATCGCCGGCAACGACCACTTCTTCCTGAACCTCACGATGCCGGCCTCGAAGGCGATGGCCGACGCCGCCGCCGGGATCGACCGCTCGTCGATCGTCGTCGCCATGGCCCGCAACGGGACCGAGTTCGGCGTGCGGCTGAGCGGCACCGGCGATCGGTGGTTCACGGGGCCGAGCGGCATGATCGACGGGCTCTACCTGCCCGGCTTCGGCCCCGAGGACGCGAACCCGGACATCGGCGACAGCACGATCACCGAGACCGTCGGGATCGGCGGCTTCGCGATGGCCGCCGCTCCGGCGATCGTGCGGGTGGTGGGCGGCGGCGCCGAGGACGCGCTCGAGGCCACGCGCGCGATGTACGACATCGCGTGGTCGGAGAGCCGCAGCTACCAGATCCCGTCGCTCGGCTTCCGCGGCACGCCGACCGGGATCGACAGCCGCGAGGTCGTCCACACGCGCGTGCTGCCGTTCGTCAACACCGGCATCGCGCACCGCGAGCCCGGGATCGGCCAGATCGGGGCCGGCCTGGTCAAGCCGCCGATGGAGGCGTTCGTGAAGGCGGTGCGGGCGCTGGCCGGGTTGTGATCGCGGCGCGGCCGGCGATCGGGCGGCGCGGAGTCGTCGCCGGCGTCGGCCGGGACGCCGCGTACGTCGATGCCGACGGCTTCGTGGTGGTGCTTACCGTCGGGCGGCCCCTGCTGCCGAACGGCGCCCAGGTGGCGCGGTTGCCGGCGGTGGGTTCGACCGTGATCGTCGGCGCCGAGGAGGTGTGGGATCCGACGCTGCGGCTCGGGGACGCCGACCTCGTCGCCGACGGGCCCGACGACCTCGTTCGCGCGGTCGAGTCGCGCGATCCGTCGCTTGCCGCTTCGGCCGGCGCTCGGTTGATCGGCCGTGGTGGTGGGCTCACGCCGGAGGGTGACGATCTGGTCTGTGGCGTTGCCGCTGTGATCGCCGTGGGGGACTGGCCGCGGGCATTGAGGGAAGCGTGGTTGGGGGCGCTGATCGGCGCTGATCTCCGTAGGCGGACGACGGCGCTGTCGGCGACGCTGCTGGAGCTCGCCGTTGGCGGCATGGGCCCCGAGCCGCTGCAAGCTCTCATCGCCGGCGATCCGGCCGCGCTGGCCCGGCTCGAGGCGATCGGCCACTCGACCGGGCGCGCGATCGCCCGTGGCGCGGCGGTGGCGTTGAACAACGTGTAACCGTAGGGTTGCATCTCGCGGCCGGATGTGTAACCCTTCGGTGACACATCGAACGGGAGGTTCCCTCATGCAGATCGAACGAGAGACCGTGATCGCCGCGCCCGTCGAGCGCGTGTGGGCCCTGCTCACGGAAGCCGAGCACGTCGGTCAGTGGTTCAGCGACGCCGGAGCGGAGATCGACCTTCGCCCGGGCGGGACGATGGTGCTGCGATGGGAGGAGCACGGCACGGGCCGCGCCCGCATCGTCGACGTCGATCCGCCGCGCCGCTTCTCGTACCGCTGGGCGCCGATGCGCGAGAACTGGGGCGAGGAGCCGACCGAGGCGAACTCCACCCTGGTCGAGTTCACGCTCGACGCCGAGGCCGACGGTACGCGACTCAAGGTCGTCGAGAGCGGGTTCGAGGCGCTCGAGGGCACCGACGAGCAGCGCCGGACCAGCTTCGAGGGCAACACCGAGGGCTGGGAGACCCAGCTCGGCAACGTGCGCGGGTATGCCGAGCGCGTCACCGCCTGACCCCGCCGGCGAGCTGTTCGCCGCGCTCGCGGATCCCACCCGCTGGCGCGTGCTGAGCCTGCTCGCCGAGCGCGGCGAAGGCACCGCCACGACGCTGGCCGGCGAGCTGCCGGTCAGCCGCGTGGCGGTCGTCAAGCACCTCGCGGTCCTCGACCGGGCGGGCCTGGTCGAGGGCCGCCGGCGCGGCCGCGAGGTGCGCTACACGGTCCGCCCCGAGCGGCTCAGCGCGACCGCCGGCCACCTGGCGGCGATCGCGTCGCAGTGGGACGCGCGACTGGCCGCGATCAAGCGCATGGCAGAGGCGGGCGAATAGGCTGCCTGCGCCATGAACGTGCTCGACCTCTCCCAGGACTTCTCCGTCCACACCCCCGCGTTCGCCAGCTACGACGGCCCGTCCGTCAAGTGGATCAAGCGGCTGGCGTTCGACAAGGCCGGCGGCCAGGAGCTGACGTCGACGCTCCACGTCGGGACGCACCTCGACGCCCCCGCGCACTTCTTCTCGGGTGGCAAGTTCATCGGCGACCTGCCGCTCGACTTCCTGATCGGCCCGGCGTGCGTCGTCGACCTCGAGAAGATGGGGATCGGCGACTTCGACCTCTTCGGTCCCGAGCACTTCGAGCAGTGGGAGCGCGACACCGGGATCGCGATCGAGCCCAACGACATCGTGATCATCCACACCGGCTACCACAAGCACTATCCCGAGAACTGGACCGACCGCAGCGAGGTCGACGAGACGAAGTACTTCATCCGCCAGCCCGGGCCGACCCGCGCCTTCGCCGAGTGGGCGCTCGACCGGAAGGTCCGCTGGTTCGCGATCGACGCCGGCACGCTGGACCACCCGATGAACACCGTGATCCGCAAGATGCGGCCGGACGAGGCGGAGGACGCGGAGGCCAAGCTCGGCCGCTCGCTGGACGAGATCTTCCCCAAGCCGGACTACCAGATCATGCACACGCTGCTGTTCCCGCACGACGTGGTGCACATCGAGAACCTCGGCGGGGAGATCGACAAGGTGCTCGACCAGCGGATCCAGTTCGGCTGCTTCCCGTGGCGCTTCCAGGGCGGAGAGGCGGCCTTTTGCCGCGCCGTCGCATTTCTGGACGCTTGAAGATCCTCATTTTTTTTTCGTCCACTGACGGCTAGAAGCCATGACGCCGGGTATGACAGACCTGCGCCGTGTGGCGGGACACGGCATCGGAGAGCGCCGTTTAGGGCTGTCGGGAAGCCCATGGACGGAGGGACGCAAGGATGGGGACAGCACGAAGGGCGACTCGCGAATAACGGCCGGTGCCCGAGATCGGGGCGCCGGCCGCCCGCGAGTAGGGGCGTGTCGTCCCGTCCCTGCGCGGGCTAGGACCTCCCCGTCCCGTACTCGAACGACCGGAACGCCTCGCTCGCGAGGTCCGCGAACTCCTTCTCGCGCTTTCCCAGCCGCAGACGGCCGTTGACCGTCCGGCGCATGCTGAGCAGCACCGCGCCGCGCTCCTCCTCCTCGTCCGGGACGAGCATCGTGTCGGTCCCCAGCGTCGTGCTGCCGTACCGGAACCGCATCTCGTAGCCCGGCGCGTCATTGATCCGGGTCCGGTGCTCCTGGGTGAGCTTGAAGCCGTCGAGCTCCTTCGCGAGCGACTCGATGTGACCGGACGCGTACACGGGGAGCAGGCCGTGGGCGACGTCGCCCTCGTGCGCGGGCAGAGCGAGCGGGCGCACGGTGATCGTCACGGACTGGCGGCCGCGCCGGCCCTCGAGCCGCGCGAGCTCGCCCGCGCCGGGATCGACGTCGTGCAGCGCGCCGCTCGCGTAGACGAGGTTGAACGCCGGGTCCTCGCCGTGCACGAGCCTGCTCACGCCGTCCACGCGCGGGCGCACGAACAGCGCCGCGGCCGCGACCAGCGCGATCGCGAGTACGAGCAGGGCGACCGTCGCGCGCTCGGGCAGGCCGATGCGCCGGCGCACCAGCGTGGGGAGGGTCGGCTCGAACTCCGGCCGGACGAGCATCAGGAGCGCACCGCCAGCGCCAGATCGCTCGCCTCCGCGACGCCCTCGCCGTCCTCGTCACCGCCGAGCGGGCGCGCGCGCAGCCCGGCGGCGACCGCGAGCAGGGCCCACGACAGCGGGTCCTCGAGGTAGGCCGCGTAGACGAGCGTGTGCAGGACCAGCGCGGCGTAGGCGGCCGCGAGGCCGGCGCGCGTGACCGCGGCGACGCCGGGCCACGGCGCGCTCGCCAGCCGCGAGCGCAGCCGGTCGAACAGCAGCGCGAACGACAGCGCGACGAGCACCAGGTACGCGGCCAGGCCGATCACCCCCTGCTCGGCCGTGACGGTGAGCGGGATCGTGTGCGACGCGGCGGCGACCTTCTCCGAGCTGACCTGCTCGCGCTCGCGGTAGCGCTCGGCGTACGAGCCCGAGCCGAAGCCCGCGATCGGGCGGTCGCGCACCATCCGCAGGCCACCCTCGATCAGGTCGACGCGCCCGCTCGTCGCGCGGTCGAGCGCCGCCTCGTTGCCTGTCTCGAGGTTGAGCGCGCCCGGCGCGAAGAGCACGAGCGCCAGCGCGACCGCGGCGGCCAGCCCCGCGCCGGCCAGCACCGGCCACGGCTTCCAGCGCAGCGCCGCCAGCACCGCCAGCCCCATCAGCAGCGCGGCGAAGCTCGACTGCGACAGCGAGAACACCAGCCCCGCCCACAGGAGCGCCAGCGAGCCCGCGATCGGGAACACGTCGCGCCGCCGGCGGGTCCACAGCAGCACCGCGGCGAGCAGGATCATCGTCAGCGCCAGATAGCGGCCGTAGATGTTCGGGTCGAAGAACAGCGAGTTGACGCGGAAGTAGGGGAGCAGGTCGTTCGCCTCGGTCACCTTCTCGTTGACGATGAGCAGGTGGCCGGTGGCGAACTCGACGCAGCCGATCGCCGCGAACACCAGCGCGAGGCCGACCGTGACCATGAGCGACCAGCGCAGCAGCCGCCGGCTCCAGCGCGCCTCGAGCAGGAGGACGAACAGCAGCGCGAACGGGACGTAGAAGAGGCAGACGTTCTTGACCGCCTGCTCGACGTCACTCGAGTAGATCGACTGCGCGCCGTAGAGGACGAGCACGGCCGCGAACGCCCACGCCAGGCGGCGCACGAGCGGCTCGAGCTCGAGCTCCGGCTCCTCGTCGTCGCTGCGCAGCGCGCGCCACGCGTACGCCAGCGTGCCGGCCGCGATGACGGCGTACAGCGGCAGCAGCAGGTTCGCCGCAGAGTCGCCGATCGAGACCGGGACGCGGAACGGCAGCGCCGCGATCGCAGCAAGCGCCAGCACCGTCGGCCGGCGGTAGACGATCCAGGCGAGCACGACGACGCCGACGACGCCGACCACGCCCGCCGCCGCGACCAGCGGGCCGACGTCCGGGAGGTCGACGGTGGTCGCCATCGACGCCAGCGCGAGCATGGCGCACGCCGGCGCGGCGAGCATCGCGAGCGCCCGCCGCCGCCGGTCTGGGGCGACCAGCGCGAGCGCGACCGCGACCGTCGTGACGAGCACCGCCACGCCCTGGAGCGAGTCGGCGACGGCGAACGATGGCAGCAAGGCGGGCAACTTGCGCGCCAACCCTAGCGTCGCAACTGGCGTCAGCCGGGTCGCGCCGCCACCGGCCGGCGGTACGTGAATCGCAGCGCGAGCTCCCGCGCGCGCCCGCGCGCGGACTCGAGGCGCATCTGATTGCGTCGCCGCCGGTGCCGCCGCTGCAGGTCCGCCGGCACCTTCACGCCCGCCGCGATCGGCGCGTATCCGTAGTGGCGCATCCAGTCGCCGAGCGCGCGCTCCACGAACGCGATCTCCCTCGGCCGCAGCGCCTGCTCCCACGCCCGCACCCGGTCGGTCGTCACCGGCTCCGACACGAGGGAGTGCAGCGTCCGGCTTTGGATGTCGGCCGTCTCGTGGTGCCGGAGCATCGCGTCGAGCCCCGCTGCATCGAGGTCGAGGAACTCGACGATCCGCCCGAGCACGGCGGCCGGGTCGGCCACGAGGTGCTCGTACTGCACCTCGAGACACTGGTCGCCCCGCAGCCGCCGCCACCGTTCCGCCGCTCGCGCCGAGCGTTCCCATGTGTCCGTCGCCCCGGGGATCCCGTGGGCGCCCCAGCCGTGCTGCCGGCCGGCCCTGCGGATCGACGCGACCACGGCTCGTGGATCGCGGACGACGTTGACGTACTGGCCGTCCGGGAACATCGCGAAGACGGCGTCGAGGTTGAGCACGAGGCTCGGCCGCTTCTCGCCCCAGCGCGCCTTGCCGTGACGCTCCGCGTAGCGGCGGAAGCCGGCGCTCAGCACGGACCCCAGCGTGGGCGCGGCAGCGACCATGCACTCCACGAGCTCGTCCGCGTCCTCCACGAGCTGCCGGTACCTCGACACCTTGCGCTCGACCACCCAGCGCGCCAGCCGTCGCCGGTTGTCGGGGTCGCCGAGATCCCCCCACTCCGCGCGCCTCCGGTATCCGTCGATCAGGATCCGCGTCTCGTGCGGGATCGCCAGCTCCGGATGCGAGTTGAGCATCGTGCGCAGCAACGTCGTCCCCGAGCGCGGGCAGCCGCCCACGAACACCGGTCGCGGTGACATGCCGCCACCCTAGCGC
>JBKOYW010000254.1:0-7797 GCA_046744275.1 Actinomycetota bacterium | reverse complement strand
CCTCGCCGAAGGAGGCGTGGTGCTCGTGGACTTCGGCGTCGCGCGCGCCATCGGCAGCGACGAGACGGTCGGCACGATCGCCGTCGGCACGCCGCGCTACATGGCTCCGGAGGTGTTCGCCGGCGGCACGGTCTCGGCGGCGAGCGACATCTTCAGCCTGGCCGCGACCCTGTGGGCGCTGATGGTCGGCAGCCCGCCGCGCTACGGCGACGTGCTGAAGATCGACAAGGTGGCGCCCGAGCTGCCGCCGGAGCTGCGCGAGGCGCTCGCCGGCGGGCTGGAGATGCTGCCGGAGATGCGGATCTCGTCCGCGCTTGCGTTCGCGGAGGCGATCGGCGTGCCGATCAGCGACCGCGGCGGCCAGTCGCTGGCCCAGAGCCTCGGCCGCGCGCCCGTGCACCGGCGCGTGATCGAGGCGATCGTGCGCACCGCGGCGGGCATGTTCGAGGCGGCCGCGGCGTCGATCGCGCTCACCGACGCCGCGACCGGCGAGCTGGTCTACGAGGCCTCCTGGGGCGCCGGGGCGAGCGAGGTCGTCGGCATGCGGCTGCCGCCCGGCGCCGGGATCGCCGGCTCGGTGGTCCAGAGCGGCGAGGCGGTCGCGGTGCCCGAGTGCCGGACCGACCCGCGCTTCGCCACGCAGGTCGCGGCCAAGACCGGCTACGTGCCGCACACCATGCTCGTCACCCCGCTCGTGCGCGAGGGCAGCACGATCGGCGTCCTGGCGCTGCTCGACCGGCGCGACGGACAGCCCTACCGGCACGAGGACCTCACGCGGGCGGCGCTGTTCGCGGACCTGGCGGTCGTCGCGCTCGACCTCGACACGTTCCCCCTCAGCACCACCGGTGGCCGGACGCGGCTGTAGCGGTTACGGTTGGACCAGTGGCCCCTCCCGCAAGCCCCGACACCCTTGGATCGACCGCTGATCACCGCCTGGCGGCGTCCTCAACCCTTGAAATCCCAGAGGGATTCCTGCGGGTCTGCGTCCTTGCCAGGCGGCGCCAGCGGCCGCCCAAGGGCGCCGCGGCTTACGGGAGGAACCACTAGATGACCGGCGGCGGCACGGACAGCCATTTCGACACCGTGATCGTCGGCTCGGGTTTCGGCGGGTCCGTGATGGCGTACCGGCTCGCCGAGGCAGGCCGGCGGGTCTGCGTCCTCGAGCGCGGGCGCGCCTACCCGCCGGGCTCGTTCACGCGCAGCCCGTATCGCGCGCGCGAGAGCTTCTGGGACCCCAAGCGCGGCCTGACCGGGATGTACCACTACTGGTCGTTCAAGGGGATCGACGTGCTCGTGTCCGCCGGGCTCGGCGGCGGCTCGCTGATCTACGCGAACGTCTTGCTGCGCAAGGACGAGCGCTGGTTCGTGACCGAGGACCTCGGCGACGGCGGCTACGAGCACTGGCCGGTCACGCGCGCTGACCTCGACCCGCACTACGACCGCGTCGAGGCGATGGTCGGCGTTCAGACCTACCCGTTCGAGCACGCGCCCTACTCGAACACGCCGAAGACGAAGGCGTTCAAGCTGGCCGCCGAGCGCACCGGGCTCGACTGGTTCCTGCCGCCGCTCGCGGTGACGTTCGCCAACGAGGGCGACGAGCCGGTGCCCGGCCAGAAGATCCAGGAGAAGATCCGCAATCTGCACGACCGCGACCGGGTCACGTGCCAGCTGTGCGGCGAGTGCGACGTCGGCTGCAACTTCGGCGCCAAGAACACGCTCGACTACAACTACCTCACCCACGCCGCGCACCACGGTGCCGAGATCCGGACGCTGTGCGACGTGCGCACGCTCGAGCCTCGCCATGGCGGCGGCTACGCCGTCGGCTACGCCGACCTCTCGGACCCCGACGGCCCCGCGGACGGCAACGGGCGCCCGGCGCCGCTGCGCACGATCACCTGCGACCGGCTCGTGCTCAGCGCCGGCACGCTCGGCACCGCGAACCTGCTGCTGCGCAACCGCAGCGCGTTCCCGCGCATCAGCCGCAAGCTCGGTACGCGCTTCTGCGGCAACGGCGACCTGCTCACGCTCGCGCTCAACTGCGCCGACCTGGCCGACGGCCGACGGGTGCCCCGGATCGTCGATCCCGGCTACGGGCCGGTCATCACGAGCACAATGCGGATGCCGGACGCGCTCGACGGCGGCGAGGGGCGCGGCTTCTACCTCCAGGACGCCGGCTACCCGCAACACCTGGCGTGGATCCTGCACACGATCGCCGCCCCGAAGACGCTCTGGAACTGGCGCTCGCACGGCTGGTACCTGGTCAAGAACTGGCTCAAGGGCTCGCCGGACACCGACGTCACCGGCCACATCGCCGACCTGCTGGAGTCGGCCGAGCTGTCGGCCGGCGGCCTCCCGCTGCTGGGCATGGGCCGCGACATCCCCGACGGCCGCATGTTCCTGCGCAAGGGCCGGCTGGACCTCGACTGGAAGACCGAGAAGTCCAGCGCCTACTTCGACCGGCTGCGCACCACCTCGCGCGGCGTCGCCCACTCGCTGGGCGGCACGTTCGCCGACAACCCGATCTGGTTCCTGCGGCGCGTGATCACCGTCCACCCGCTCGGCGGCTGCCCGATGGCCCGCTCCGCGGGCGAGGGCGTCGTCGACTCCTCCGGCAACGTGTTCGGCTACCCCGGGCTCTACGTCGCCGACGGGTCGGTGATGCCCGGTCCGGTCGGGCCGAACCCCAGCCTCACGATCGCCGCGCTCGCCGACCGCTTCGCCGACCGCATCCTCGAGCCCACGACCGCCGCGGAGGCCGCCGCCACATGACCCTGCCAGCCAGCGTCCGCTTCACCGAGGACATGCTCGGCCACGTCACCTTCGGTGAGGAGGACTTCGCGCGCGGCGCCGTCTCCGGGCGCGACGGTGCGGTGCCGTTGATGTTCCGCCTCACCATCGTCGTCGACGACATCGAGCGCTTCGCCGCCGACCCACGGCTCAGCGCCGGTGCGGTCGGCTACGTCGAGTGCGACGCGCTCGGCGGTCGCCTGCCGGTCGAGCACGGCGACTTCAACCTGTTCGTCGACACCGAGCCGGGCGTCAAGCGGATGCTGTACCGGCTGTTCTTCCGCGACGGTGCCGGCCACCCGCTGACGCTGACCGGGTTCAAGCTGGTCAAGGACGACGCCGGGTTCGACGTGTGGAAGGACACCACGACGCTGTTCACGCGGGTGCTGCGCGGGCACGTCCGCGAGGCCGACGAGGCGAGCGCCGAGCTCGTGGCCTCCGGGGTCCTGCGGATCCGCGTGCGCGACTTCGCGCGCCAGCTCACGACGTTCCGCGCCGGCGGGCCCGGCCTGGGCGCACAGCTCGGCGCGCTGCTGAAGTTCGGCGTCATCTTCCTCGGGCAGCTCGCCGAGGCCTATCTGCGCAAGGGGCGACGGGCACATGCCGCAACGTAAGGACAAGCGGCTCAAGGCCGCCAAGGAGGCCGGGCGCAAGCCGTCCGGCCGCACGCGCCTGCTCGGTGCGCTGGCCGGCGGCGCGGTGCTCGCCGTGTTCGTGGCCGAGGTCACGCGCGTGTGGCGGCTCGGCATGCTGCCCGTGAGCCGCGAGGAGGCGACCTCCGAGAAGCCGGTCGGCAAGGTCCGCCGTTCCTACATGGTCATGCGCGAGGGCTACGCCGTGAGCCGAACGCGCGAGAACTCGCTGTTCAACATGCTCGCGTCGTTCTCTTGCACATTTGGGATCACGCGCGGAATAACGTGGTACATCCGCGAGCACGGCGGCCTCGGCCCGATCCAGAACGTCGTCGTCGGCAAGCGCCACATCCACCATTTCATCCCCGGCGGCATCGTCGCGATGTCGGCCGGCGCGGTGGCGATCGGCATGAAGGGCGACAAGGCCGACAAGTACCTCGCGCTGCCGTTCGGGATCGGCGTCGCGCTGGTGCTCGACGAGTCGGCGCTGCTGCTCGAGCTCGAGGACGTCTACTGGACCGAGGAGGGCGTGCTGAGCGTCCAGATCGTGTTCGCCGCGATGGCGATGCTCGCCGCGGTCGCGTACCTGATCCGGATGCTGCGCACCACCGAGGGTCAGGACACGGAGACCGACTGGGAGCTCGCGGCGAAGGCCTGGGACGACCTGCAGATGATCCCGGGCGGCAGTGGGGAGCCGGGCATCGGTCTCTAACTAGACGGCCGCGGGCTCGCGCGCGTCCGACTCGAAGTCGGCGTGCGGCAGCACGCGGTCGAGGGCCCCTGGCAGCCACCAGTTCCACTCGCCCATCAGCTCCATCGTGGCCGGCACGAGGACGAGCCGGACGAGCGTGGCGTCGAGCGCGATGGCCACGGCAAGCCCGACGCCGATCTCCTTGATCTGCGGCACGCCGGTGAGCGTGAACGTGCCGAAGACGACGACCATGATCAGCGCCGCGCTGGTGATCACCTTGGCGCTCGTCTGCAGGCCCTCGGCGACGGCGAGCCGGTTGTCGCCGGTCGCCAGGTAGCGCTCGCGGATGCGCGAGAGCAGGAACACCTCGTAGTCCATCGAGAGCCCGAAGACGATCGCCAGCAGCAGCGGCGGCGTGACCGTGTTGATGAAGCCGAGCGAGTCGTAGCCGGTGATGCCGTCCAGCCAGCCGTACTGGAAGACCGCGACGATCACGCCGTACGCGGCGCCGATCGAGAGCAGGTTCATCAGCACCGCCTTCAGCGGCAGCAGGACCGACCGCAGCACGACGAGCAGCACCAGGTAGCTGCAGACCATGACGAACAGGAAGACCTTCCAGATCCCGCCGGAGATCAGCTCGTTGAGGTCGCGCGCCTGGGCGGAGGCGCCGCCGATGTCGACCTTCAGCGTGCTCTCCTCACGCAGGCGGTCGACCAGGGCGAGCGCCTCGGGGCTCTCGGGATCGGTGTCGAGCACCGCGCGTATCAGCACGGCGCGACCGTCCCGCGAGGGCTGCGGCTCGAGTACGTCGGCCACGCCGGGCGTGGCGGACAACCGCCCGACGTAGCGGTCGAGCGCCTCCTGGTCGCGCGTGTGCGCCACGATCAGCACCGGCGACGACGCGCCCGGACCGGCGACCTGCGCGGCCAGCTCGGCGCCGCGCCGCGTCTCGTGGTCGGCCGGGAACATGCGCAGCGCGCCGTTGCCGTAGTCGAGCGACAGCGCCGGGATAGCCAGCACCAGCAGGATCGCCGCCGCGAGCGCCGCCGATAGTGCGGGCCGGCGCATGACGCGCTCCGTCCAGCGTTCCCAGAAGCCCGGGCCGGCCTTCGGACGATGCAGCCGGCGCACCAGCGCACCGGAGGCGCTCACCACCCGGCCCGTCTCGTCGGCCCGCGCCCCGAGCAGCGCGATAAGCGCCGGCAGGAGCGTTACCGCTCCGAGGACGGCAATCGCGACGACGACCATCGCGCCGATGGCCAGCGACCGCATGACCGTCGAGTTGAGCAGGAACAGCCCGGCCAGCGAGACGAGCACGGTGACGCCCGAGAAGACGACGGTGGCGCCGGAGGTCCGCATGGCGACATCGAGCGCGTGCGCGCGGTCTCCACCCCGGTGCACCTCCTCCCGGTAGCGCGAGAGCAGGAACAGCGAGTAGTCGACAGCGACGCCGATGCCGAGCATCGACGCCACGTTGGTCACGAAGACCGACATCGTCGTGGCCAGGGCCAGCACGTAGACGGCGGCGCCGGTGACCACGACCGCGGCGACCCCCAGCCCCACCGGCAGCAGCGCCGCCAGCACCGAGCCGAAGACGACGAGCAGGACGATCAGGATCGCCGGGAAGCCCGCCGCCTCCGCCTTCTCGAGGTCCTCCTGCTGGAGCTCCTGCATTCCCGCCCACAGCGCCGACTGGCCGACGAGGTAGGCCTGGACGCCGTCGACGACCTCGCCGACCTCCAGCTCGTCGCGCAGCTCTTTGGCGGCATCGAGCGCATCGTCGCGGCCGCCGTCGACCGCCAGCGGCAGCAGCATCACGGAGTCGTCGCTCTCCCGGGCCGCCTCGGCGAGCGCGACCCCGTCGACCGCCGCGACCGCGTGCTCGACCCGCCCGACCGCCACCCCGGGATCCGTGCCCTCGAGCACCACGGCAAGCGGTTCCGAGCTCGCGCCCTGGAAGCGGTCGATCTGCTCCTCGACCGCCACCGAGCCCGTGCCGGGCACCTCGAAGCCGCCGCCTGTGAGGTTCTCGGTCTGGCGCGAGGCGAACGGCATCGACGCCAGCAGCAGGAGGACCCAAGCGGCCAGGACGAGCCTCCGGCGCCGGCGGACGAAGCCCGACAGCCGGTCCATGGCCCTCTGCATGGGTGAATCAATACTGGACGCTGCGCACGGCGTCGAATAGAAACGCAGTCTGATGTCCGCGACCGGGAACCTGGTGACCCCCACGGTGCACCCCGTGACGACCTCCGACGGCACGGAGGTCCGCCTCACGCGCTACGCGACGGGGACGAAGGGCCCGGTCGTGCTCGCGCCCGGCTACGGCAACGCCGCGCGTGCGTTCGCGCTCGACACCGTGCCCAAGAGCTTCACCGAGTACCTCGGCGAGCACGGCTACGACGTCTGGCTGCTCGACTACCGGGCGAGCCCCGACCTCCCCTCCAGCGAGACGCAGTTCACCGTCGACGACATCGCGATGCGCGACTGGCCGGCGGCGATCGCGCAGGTACGCCGCGAGACCGGCGCCGAGTCGGTGCAGGCGCTCGCGCACTGCATCGGCGGCCTGACGCTCTTCATGTCGATCGGCGGCGGGCTGGAGGGCGTGCGCTCGGCGACGTTCTCGGCGCTCGCCGGGCACCCGATCCCGACGCCCGCGAACCGGCTGCGCGCCTACGTCCGCGTCCCGACGATCCTGCGCAAGGTCGGGATGGACGGCATCAGCACCGATTACCGCTCGGAGTCGGTGCAGGACCGCGCGCTCGAGCGCGTGATGCGCGCGCTGCCGATCAAGCGCATGCACGACAGCCCGGTCGGGCGCCGCATCTACTTCATCTACGGCGACGTGTTCGACCACTCGCGCATCGACGAGACGACGCTGGCCGAGTCGGTGCCGAGCTTCTTCGGCAACAGCAACATGACGTTCTTCGAGCACATGGGCGTCATGGTCCGCAAGGGCGGCCGTGCGGTCGATGCCCAAGGGCGGGACGTCTACCTCTCGAACACTGACCGCTACCGGATGCCGATCTCGTTCATCACGGGCGAGCGCAACCGCATGTTCCTGCCACGCGGGCTCGCGGCCAGCCACGACCTGCTGCGCGCCGCCAACGGGCCTGAGCTCTACACGCGGCGCGTGATCGACGGGTACGCGCATCTCGACCTGTGGCTCGGCCGCGACGCCGAGCGCGACGTGTTCCCAATCGCGCTCGCCGAGCTCGAGCGCCACGCGTGACCCACACGGGGCTCGCCGACCTCTTCTCCTATCCCGTCGCCGCGTGCCTGCAGGACCGCCGCACCCGGCGCGTGGCCCAGGGCGTCTCGATCCGCGGCTTCTACGAGAGCGCGAACGAGCCGTCGCCGCTGACGCCGCTCGAGGAGGCGATCCTGATCGCGTCGACCGGCCCGACCGGCGCCGTCATGCACGACGGGCCGCTCGACAAGCCGAACGGCACGGCCGAGCTCGGCACGCCGTTCTTGCACGTGACCGGCCGCGCCGCGAGCAGCGCCGACAACTGCCAGGCGACCTCGCTGTTCATGATCAACGACGAGGCGATCTGGCTGATCAAGCGCCCGCAGGAGCGCGAGGCGATGGAGCTGTTCGCCGACATCCCGCCGCGCTGGGAGGACCGCACCGAGGCCGACTGGCTCGCGTACGCGGAGGCGGTCAAGCGCAAGGTCCACGACGGCCGG
>JBKOYW010000488.1:0-9072 GCA_046744275.1 Actinomycetota bacterium | reverse complement strand
GTCAGTCAACAGCTACTTCAAGGGTACCTACCCCGATCGGGACCAACAACAACGAACCGTCCGCCCTGGTCGAATCGACGGCGCCACAATGTGGTCCATGGAGGAGGCGTTCGCGATCGTCCTCTTCGTGGTGGTCGGCGTAGCCGTCGTGGCGGCCGTATGGGCGCTGGTGACGAGCGGCGGCTCCTACGACCAGATCGGCGGCGGTGGGCTGTCGGTCGACGAGCCGCGCCCGGTCGCCGGCCCGGTCGCGGCGGCCGAGCGGGAGACCGAGATCCGGCAGATGCTCGAGGCCCGCAACGCCCGCCGCGCCGCGCGCGGCGAGGAGCCGCTCGACGTCGACGCCGAGCTGCGTTCTCTGTCGGCGCCCGCCGACCCGGAGCTGCGCGACGAGGTCCGCGCGCTGGTCGAGGCCCGCAACGCCCGGCGCATCGCCCGCGGCGAGGAGCCGCTCGACGTCGAGGCCGAGGTCGACCGGCGCCTGCGCGAGCTCGGTTGACTACCTTCCGGATCATGAGAGCGACAGCGGTGCTGGCGGCCGCGCTCGTGCTGGCGGCCGCGCTCGTGCTGGCGCTGGTCCCGGCCTCGGCCGCCGCCGCCAAGAAGACCCGGCCCGTCCTGACGGTGGCCAACAACTGGGAGGGCACCGCCGACCTGGTCGATCCGAAGCGCTTCACGCGGCTGAAGCGGATCAACATCATCCCCGACATCGCGGAGCGGATGGCCGAGATCCAGGCCGACCCGGTCGCCTACGGCTACTTCCTCGGGATCCGCCAGCTGGTCGGCGAGGGGCACGACCAGTGGGTCGACGACGCGTTCACGTCGCCCAACGGGCGGCTCGTCTACGTCTCGCGCCCGAGCCTGGCCGACGTGGTGGCGATCAGCCTGAACGACGGACGGATCGTGTGGCGCGTGAAGATCGAGGGCTACCGCGCCGACCACATGGCGCTCTCGCCGGACGGCAGCCGCCTGCTCGTCTCGGCCTCGACCGCGCGCAAGGTGCACGTGATCGACACGCGCGCGGGCCGGATCGTCGGCAGCTTCGAGTCCGGCGACCAGCCGCACGAGAACAACTACTCGCGCAACGGCAAGCTGATCTACCACGCGAGCATCGGCACGGTCTATACGCCGCTCGACGACCCGCTGCTCGACGACACCAAGGGCGACCGCTGGTTCGAGATCGTCGACGCGAGCACGCTCCAGGTGCTGCGGCGCATCGACATGGGCGACAAGCTCGAGCAGTTCGGCTGGCCCAACATGAGCTCCGCCGTGCGGCCGATGGCGCTGTCGCCGACCGAGCGCTACGTCTACTTCCAGCTCTCGTTCCTGCACGGCTTCGTCGAGTACGACTTGGTCGAGGACCGGCCGCTCCGGATCGCGCAGCTCCCGCTGTCCGAGGAGGCACAGCAGATGCGGCGCGAGCAGTACCTGCTCGACTCGGCGCACCACGGCCTGGCCATGAACCCGCGCGGCACCAAGCTGTGCGTGGCGGGCACGATGTCCGACTACGCGGCGATCGTCTCGCGCCGTACGTTCGCGTACCGGCTCATCCAGGTCGGCGAGACGCCGTACTGGTCGACCAACAGCGGCGACGGGCGCTACTGCTTCGTGTCGGTGAGCGGTGCCGACCGCGTGTCCGTGATCTCGTACCGGATGGGGCGCGAGGTGGCCAGGATCGCCGTCGGCGACCACCCGCAGCGGATGCGGATGGGCGTGATCCGCCGCAGCTTCGTGCGGTAGACCCCACCTGAGGACGCCTGGTATCCGGCGGGAAAGCGCGGCGCGGCGCTGGCACGCTGATGTCGATGCGAATCGCAGCCTTCATCGCGTCCGGCGTCCTCGGCCTCTTCTCCCTCGGTCTGCTGGCCGCCGGTGGCCTCATGCTGTGGGGCGACGCGCAGAAGGACGAGCACGGCTACATCTCGACCGCAAGCGAGCGGTTCGCGACGAACACGTACGCGCTGACGACCGAGAACCTCGATGTCGACACCGCCGGGGTCGACTGGATCTTCGGCCGTGACCGCTGGGGCAAGATCCGCCTCGAGGTCACCCCGCGCGACGGCCAGCGGCTGTTCGTGGGCATTGCCCGCACCGACGACGCGGCCGACTACCTGAGCGGCACCAACCACGAGCTCGTCACCGACGTCGAGTACGCGCCCTTCCGCGCCGACTACCGCAGGCTCGACGGCGACGCGAAGCTCACCCGGCCGGCCGCCCAGCGCTTCTGGGCCGCCTCCGCCCACGGCGCCGGCACCCAGGCGCTGACCTGGGACGTCGAGGACGGCGACTGGTCGATCGTGGTCATGAACGAGGACGCGTCCGCCGGCGTCGACGCCGGCGTGAAGGCCGGAGCCGACGTCCCGTTCCTGTCCGGCGCCGGCTGGGCCTCGCTCGCCTCCGGCCTCATCATGCTCGCGATCGCGGCCACGCTCGCCGTGCTCGGCATCCGCGCGACGCGCCGGGTCGCAGTCGCCGCCTAGTCGCGCGCGGCCGGCTCCGGCTCGCGCTCCATCGTCGTCCGCTCGGCGCGCTCCGCGCGCTTGGCATCGGCGTCCGGATCGCGGGCGTCGGCGACCAGCGAGGCGACGATGCCGATCGTGAACGCGGCCGCCACCAGCGCCAGCGAGCCGACCGGCCCGATGTAGTAGATGTCCTCGATCAGAAGCTTGACCGCGACCAGCGCGAGGACGACGGCGATCGTCTCGTCGAGGTAGCGGAAGCGGCGGATCAGGCCCTCGACGAGCACGAACAGCGCGCGCAGGCCGAGCAGGGCGAAGATGTTGGCCATCCAGATCAGGACCGAGTCGCGCGTGATCGCGAACGCGGCCGGGATCGAGTCGATCGCGAACGCGATGTCGGCGGCGACGATCGCCGCCAGGCAGACGAAGATCGGCGTCGCGTAGCGCTTGTCGTCGATCTTCGTGAACCAGTGGTGCCCGTGGAACTCGCCCGCCACCGGGAAGACCTTGCGCACGCCGCGCACGATCAGGTTCTTGTCGGGGTCGACGTTCTCCTCGACGCCGCGCAGGATCCTCCAGGCGAGCACGAGCAGTAGGACGCCGAGGACGTAGATGACGAAGTGGAACTGCTCGATCAGCGCGACGCCGCCGAGGATGGCCAGGCCGCGAAGTACGAGCGCCGCGACGATGCCCCAGAACAACAGGTTCGCCCGGTGCTCCTCGGGAACGCCGAAGTAGCTGAACAGCAGCAGGAAGACGAACAGGTTGTCGAGCGACAGCGAGCGCTCGATGAAGTAGACCGTCGTGTAGGTGACGGCGTCCTCGGCGTCCGACAGCAGCCACACCACCGGCGCCACCAGCAGCGCGACCACGAGCCAGCCGACGGACCAGATCGCGCCCTCGCGGAACGTCGGCTCACGGCCGCGCGCGAAGAGCTTGAGGTCGAGCGCGAGGAGGACGACCGTGACGACGGCGAGCGCAGCCCACGGGCCCGGGCCGCTGATGAACGCGAGCGTCATTAGACGAAGTAGAAGACGAGACCCAGTACGACGTACACAGCTAGCAGCTGCAACCCTTCGAACCAGGTGGATTCGCCCTCCTGCGTCACCTGATTGGCGATCAGGATCGCCATGAAGATGGCGCCGAGCTCGAGCCCGTTGAAGACCAGGGCCATCGGGAACGGGCCGATGAAGAACGAGAGGATCACCAGCACCGGCGCGGCGAACAGCGCGATCTGCGCGCTCGAGCCGATCGCGATGTTGACCGACAGGTCCATCTTGTCGCGCGCCGCGAAGTAGATCGCGACCCAGTGCTCGGCGGCGTTGCCGACGATCGCGACCACGATCACGCCCACGAAGAACGGCGACAGGCCGATCGACTCCGACGCCTCGCTGATCGAGCCGACGAGGATCTCGGACATGAGGCCGACCGCGACGCCCGCGATCGCGAGCGAGATCACCGCGCGGCGCACGGTCCAGGGCTCGCCGACGTGGTCCTCGGCCTCGTGCGCGGGGTTGAACAGGTCCCTGTGCGTGCGCAGCGAGAAGAGCAGGCCCGCGGCGTAGGTCGCGAGCAGGACCAGCGCCACGGCGAGCGACATCTGCTCGAGCTCCGACGGGAACTGCTTGGACTCGGCGGTCGGCGACGGCAGCGAGCCGCCGATGACCAGCTCGTAGATCGCCGGCATCACCAGCGCGACCGCGGCCAGCAGCAGCATCCCGGACTGGGTGTTGGCGGCCGTGCGGTCGAAGAACTGGCGCTCGCGCTTGCGGCCGCCGATGAACATCGCGGCGCCCATGACGAGCAGGATGTTGCCGAGGATCGAGCCGACCAGCGAGGCCTTGACGACCTCCTGCAGGCCCTCGTTGAGGGCGAAGAAGGCGATGATCAGCTCCGGCGCGTTGCCGAACGTGACGTTGAGGAAGCCGCCGATGCCCGGGCCCGCCCTGGCGGCCAGCTCCTCGGTCGAGCGGCCCATCAGGGCCGCGGTCGGGATCACGCCCAGCGCCGAGGTCACGAAGATGATCGTCGCGCTCGCGTGGGCGAGCTCGAGCGCGATCGCGAGCGGGATGAACGGCACCAGCAGGTACGGCCACCCGTCACCGCTCAGCAGGAAGCGCCGCAGGTTGAAGGAGGCCCGCGCCTGACTCACCGTGGGGATTATGCGGCGTGCGCCGCTATGGGGTCGTGAGCAAGTCCGCGCACTTGCGGACCTCGTCGGGTTTGCCGGCGGCCTCCCGGATGCATTCCGAGTACTTACCCAGGTTCTCCTCGTTGGCGCCGCCGCCGGAGCCCGAGCCGCCGCCGGCGCCCAGCTGCCCGAGGTTGTCCAGCCCGATGCCGAGATCCTGCAGCCGCGCCAGCAGCTCCTCGAACGGCTTCGCCCCCTCGGGCGCCTCGATGTCCTGGTCCTCGTTGACCTCGAGGAGCTGGAGGTCGAACCGCACGTCGACGGACTGGGCGCCGGACGTCGCCTGACCCTCCGGCGCCTTGAGGCCGAGCCCGACGACGATGCGCCGCAGGATCCGGTCGTCCGCGCCCGTGTAGATCTCGACGTTCAGACGCTCGATCGCCTCGGCGGTCTGCTGCTTCTCCTCGTCGGTGAGGCGCTCGGGAAGCTGGTCGGAGCCCTGGACGCCGAGCGCGCGCACCTTCTCCAGCGCGGCGTCGACGTCCTCCAGCAGCTTCGGCACGTCGACGTCGCCGGTGATCTTGAGCGTGTCGGTGTCGCCGACCTTCGCCTCGCCCTCGTTCTTGGCGTTGGTGAGCCAGCGGCGCGGATCGATGCCGAGCGACGCCAGCGTCTGGTCGTCCTGCCCGGAGGACTGCTTCGCCGCCTCCTCGTAGCCGGCCTTGAACTGCTGGAACACCGGCGCGGCGATCGCGTACGTGTCCTTGCCGTAGCTCACGAAGGCCTGGTCCTCGGTGGCGGTGATCCCGGCCTCGATGCTCTGGCCGCCGCCTGCGAACGAGGCGTCGAGGTCGAGCTGCGGGAGCCGCCCCGCGCCCTGGCTCACGAACGGCCCGGCGAGCTTGATCGTGACCGGCTGGCCGCTGTCGGACTCGAGGCCGATCGACACGTCGAGCTTGCCCGACTCGATCGACTTGCCGCCCGAGAACGTGTCGTCGAGCAGTTCCTTGACGTCGGTGCTCGAATCCGCCGCGTCGTCGCCGCCGCAGCCGGCCACGAGGCCGAGTGTCAGGAGGGCGACGAGAACGGTTGCGAGCGTGCGCAGGTGCATCGAAATCCGAGTTGCAGCGCGATCCCCGCCGCAACTTCGAGCCTAGCATCGGGGTCATGGGAGTCATGCGACTTGCACGAAGTCTTTGCCTTGCCGTGCTCGCGGCGCTCTGCTGCGCCGCTCCCGCGGCGGCCGACGACGTGCTCGTCCTCGGCAAGGACAGCGTCGCGCGCGAGCGCGATGACCGCTTCCTGAAGTCGACCGAGATGCCCCGGCCGCGCGCCACCGTGGCGGTCGCCACCACCGCCGCGCGCAAGAAGAAGCGGACCGTCGTCGGCGAGCTCAAGCGGCTGCGCGACGCCGGGCAGATCACGCCCGAGGACTACGTGGCCCGGCGCGCGGTCTACGAGGAAGTCAAGCGCGGCACGCGCCGGCTGTCCGGCGTGCGCGAGACGCAGATGCGCGCGGTGCTGCTGACGGTCGAGGAGATCGCGGCGCGCCGGCAGCTGATCCCGAGCCGCATCGGCCCGCTGTGGCTGACGATGGAGCGCAACCTCGAGTGGTGGAACGAGGGGCCGCTGCTCGCGTCCGGCAAGCGGGTCGAGTTCGAGGGCTCCGAGCTGGTCTGGCAGTACTACCCCGGCCAGGGGCTCCAGCTCCAGATGCTCGGCAACTTCGGCAAGCTCAACGGGCTCTGGGGCGGCCGCGAGAACGACCGCCTGGCGTTCATGCTCGACGAGCTGCTCCCGCTCGCGGCCGAGCGCGCCGGCGGGCTCGCGTGGGAGTACTACTTCGCGTTCGGCGGCGGCCGCGGTCCGTGGGTGAGCGGCCTCGCGCAGGGGACCGCCGTGCAAGCGCTCGCCCGCGCCGCCACGCGCCTGAAGCGCCAGGCCGACGTGCTGCCGGTCGCCCAGCGCGCGCTCGCGATCTTCGAGGCGCCGACGCCGCAGGGCGTGCGCGTGCCCGCCGAGCACGGCGACCACTACGCGATCTACTCGTTCGCGCCCGACCTGCGGGTGCTCAACGGCTTCATCCAGGCGCTCGTCGGGCTGCACGACTACGCGCGGCTGTCCGGCGACCCGCGCGGGACCGCGCTGTTCGAGGCTGCCGAGCCCGAGGCCCGCCAGGAGGTGCCGACGTACGACACCGGTGCGTGGTCGCTGTACTCGCGCGGGAGCTCGAGCCGCGAGTCCGACCTCGGCTACCACGACCTCCTGACCGGGTTCCTCGACGGCCTCTGCAGCAGGACCGACCGCGAGGTCTACTGCACGACCGCGGCCAACTTCGTCACCTACAAGTCGCAGCCGCCGGTGCTCGAAGTGGAGCCGGCCCGCCTGCGCGGCGGCAAGCCGGGCCGGGTCGGCTTCGAGCTGTCGAAGATCTCGAGCCTGAACCTGCGGATCCTGCGCGGGTCGACCGTGGTCGAGGCGCGGCCGTTCGGCGTGATCGGCTACGGCAAGCGCACGTTCGGCTGGGACGTGCCGCGCCGGCGCGGCGCCTACACGGTCGAGCTGACGGCGCGCGACCTGGTCGGCAAACCCGCCACCGCCCGCGCCGTGGTCGAGGTCCTGAAGCCCAACCGCAAGAAGCGACCGTAGGATTCCGGGGCTTGCCCCCTCGGATCATCCTCTACACCGGCAAGGGCGGGGTCGGGAAGACCTCGGTAGCCGCCGCCACCGCCCGCCGCTGCGCCGCGGCCGGCGAGCGCACGCTGGTTCTCTCGACCGACCCGGCGCACTCGCTCGCCGAGTCGCTGCAGGCGCGGGTCGGCGGCGAACCCACGGACGCCGGCGGCGGCGTGTGGGCGCAGCAGGTGCAGGCGCAGGAGGAGCTCGAGCAGAACTGGTCGGCGGTGCAGGGGTGGCTGGGCGGCGTGCTCGCCGAGCGCGGCGTGGAGCGGATCGCCGCCGACGAGCTGACGGTCCCGCCCGGCGCCGACGAGCTGTTCAGCCTCCTCCAGCTCAAGCGCCACGCGGAGTCCGGCGAGTGGGATGCGATCGTGGTCGACTGCGCGCCGACCGGCGAGACGCTGCGGCTGCTCTCGTTCCCGGACGCGGCGCGCTGGTGGCTGGACCGCGTGCTGGGGCGCGAGAGCGCGCTCCTCACTGCCGCTCGCCCGCTCGCGCGCGCCTTCTTCGACCTGTCGCTGCCGGACGAGCGGGTGATGGAGGACGTCCAGCGGCTCGTCCGCAACCTGATCGCGATGCACGAGCTGCTGCGCGACGCCGAGCGGGTCACGATCCGGCTCGTGATGACGCCCGACCGCATGGTCGTCGCCGAGGCGATGCGCACCTTCACGTATCTGAACCTGTACGGCTACCTGTGCGACGCGGTGGTGGTCAACCGGGTGTTCCCGCAGGACGTCGGCGACTACTTCGGCGCCTGGCGGGCGGTCCAGGCCGAGCAGCTCGAGCTCGTCGAGTCGGGCTTCGCCCCCGTGCCGGTCCTGCGGGCGCCGTACTTCGAGCAGGAGGTCCTGGGCGCCGAGATGCTCGACCGGCTCGGCACTGCCCTCTTTCAGGACCGCGAGGCTGCCGCCGTGCTGCACGACCGGCTCGCGCAGGAGCTCGCGCTCGACGGCGAACGCGCCGAGTTGCGGCTCGACCTGCCGTTCGTCAGCAAGGGCGACGTGGCGCTGCGCAAGATCGGGCTCGAGCTCGTCGTGCGGGTCGACGGGCACAAGCGCACGATCGTGCTCCC
Organism: Actinomycetota bacterium; assembly: GCA_046744275.1. Lineage (GTDB taxonomy): Bacteria > Actinomycetota > Thermoleophilia > Solirubrobacterales > Solirubrobacteraceae > DASSUW01. The sequence goes on along the minus strand of JBKOYW010000488.1, from coordinate 731 downwards.
CGGCGCGCTGGCCGGCTACAAGCCGACGTCGGCCAAGCTCGCCGAGGGCTCGCTGGTAGTGGGGTTCGAGGGTGGCTGAGCCCGACGACGTCCGCGTGCGGTACGAGGAGGCCGAGCGGCTGGTGCGCGAGGCGCAGCGCGCGGCCGAGGAGGCCGCCGCGCGCGCGGTGCCGCCGCGCGGCTGGAGCGTTCCCGGCGAGGAGCGTCCGGGTTCGTTCCCGGACCTCGGCCAGCTGACCGCGTTCATCGAGTCGGTGCGCGGGATCGTCCCGCCGGAGCTGGCGCGTCAGCTCGCCGACGCGCTGCGCGAGCTGCTGATCGCCCTTCGCGCCGTGCTCGACTGGTACATCGCGCGGCTCGAGCCGCCCGAGCCACCGGATTCCGAGGTACAGGACATCCCGGTGGAATGAGACACTTGCAGCCGTGCCGAGCGCACTAGCACGCCTGCGCGAGCTGCCGCCCGAGCTCCGCAACGCGGGCTTCGCCGCCGCTGCGCTCGCGCTCACCCTGTTCCTGCCCTGGTACGAGAAGTCCTACGTGCCCGAGGGGTCGCGCGAGTTCGTCCAGCGCAACGTGAGCGCGTTCGGCGTCTTCACGTTCGTCGAGGCGGCCGTGCTGCTGGTCGCCGCCGGCGTGCTGTTCCTCGTCTGGGCGCGCAGCGAGAAGAAGGGCTTCCACCTCCCGGGCGGCGACGGGACCGCGATCGTCCTGGCCGGCGGCTGGGCGATCCT
>JBKOYW010000202.1:0-4307 GCA_046744275.1 Actinomycetota bacterium | reverse complement strand
TGCCGGCCGCGACCGGGACGCGCTTGACGATCTCGAGGCGCTGCGGCGGCGCGGCCCAGCCGGTCGCCTCGCGGAACAGCGCGAGCGCGCGGCCGGCGAGGTTCGGGCCCTCGACGCCCGGGCAGACGACCTCGTCGGCGTCGCCGGCGGCGGGCGTGAGGGTCAGCTCGTCGGCCAGCGACACCGACTGCACGACCGAGACGAGCGGGTGCAGCCCGTCCGCCCGCGGCGCGCCGATGAAGAGCGACAGGTTGACCTTGCCGGGCGCGAGCGCGACGAGCTGGGTCGAGCCTCCGGCGCCGGTCATCGGGCTGCCGCTCATCGTGGACCGCGTCCAAGGCGCGCGTGCAGCCCGCGCCAGTCGTCCGGCGACAGCGTCTCGGCGCGCGCGTCGGCGGGGAGGCCCATCGTCTCGAGCGCTGCCCGCACCCGCTCCCGGTCCGCGCCGCCGAGCGCAAGCGAGCCGGCGAGCGCCTTGCGCCGGTGCGCGAAGCCCCGGTGCACGAGCGTGCGCAGCTCCGGCGAGGCCGCCGGGCTGTGGCGCGCGAGGCCGACGAGCACCGAGTCGACGTTCGGCGCCGGGTAGAAGACCGTCCGGGAGATCCGCCGGATCACCTTGACCTCGCACGCGAGCTGCGCGAGCACCGACGGCACGCCGTAGGCGGCGGTCCCCGGGCGCGCCGCGAACCGCTCGCCGACCTCCTTCTGCACCATCGCCACCCACGTCGTGGCGCCCGGGAGCTGCTCGATCGTGCGCAGGATCACCCCGGCGGCGACGCCGTACGGCAGGTTCGCGACGACCTTGTTCGGCGCAGGCTCGAGCCCGGTGAGGTCGAGCTTCACCGCGTCGGCGAGGTGGAGCGTGGCGTTGGGGTGCGGGTCGAGGGCGTCGCGCAGCGGCAGCTCGAGCCGGCGGTCGACCTCGACGACGTGCACGTGCGTGGTGCGCTCGGCCAGGTACTCGGACAGCACGCCCAGACCGCCGCCCACCTCGAGCACCACGTCGTCCGGCTCGAGCGCGGCGGCGTTGCCGATCACGTCGAGGATGTTCGAGTCGATCAGGAAGTTCTGGCCGAGCTCGCGGTTCGGGCGGATGCCGAACTGCCGCATACGGCGCAGGCTCGGCTGCGCCGGGAGCTCGCTCACCAGCCCAGCAGCCGGGCCGCGTTCGCCTCGACGGCCGCCTCGAGCTCCTCGTACGCGATGCCGCGGCGCTCGGCGACGAAGCGCGCCGTGTGGACGACGTACGCCGGCTGGTTGCGGTGCTTGCGCATCGGCTCGGGCGTCAGGTACGGCGCGTCGGTCTCCACCAGCAGGCGGTCGAGCGGTGTCCTCTCGGCGGCCTCTGCGAGATCCTGCGCCTTGGGGTACGTGACGTTCCCGGCGAACGAGATCCACCAGCCGCGGTCGAGGCACTCGTCGAGCCGGGCGGACATCGAGAAGCAGTGCAGGATCACCTCGACCCCCTGCGTGTGCTCGGCGAGCGTGGCGATCGTGTCGTCCTCGGCCGCGCGCGTGTGGATCACGAGCGGCTTGCCGAGCTCGCGGGCGACCTCGATGTGGTCGCGGAAGGCGCGCTCCTGGTCGGGTCGCGGCGCGTAGTCGCGGTAGTCGTCGAGCCCGGTCTCGCCGATCGCCAGGCAGCGCGGGTGGGCGGCCAGCTCGCGCACCTCCTCGGTGATCGCGTCCGTGTACCCGGTCGCGTTATTGGGGTGGTGGCCGATCGCGGCGAAGACCTCGTCGTAGGTCTCGGTCGCCGCCAGCGCTGCGCGGCGCGAGCGCTCGTCGATGCCGATCGTGAGGATGCGCTTCACGCCCGCGTCGCGCGCGGCCGCGACGAGCTCGTCCTCGGGCGCCGGCCCGCGGTCCAGATGGGTATGGGAGTCGATCACCGCGCTCGCCGGTCGATCACTGCGGCTTCGGGAACAGGGGCGGCAGCTTCTCGATCGTCGCGCCGCCGGGCCGGGCTCCGTACACCGCATCGTCGAGCGACCCGTCCTCGCTCCCGAGCGCAGCCAGGAGCTTGGCCGCGGCCGCCGGGATGTACGGCGCCAGGAGCACGGTGACGACGCGCAGGCCCTCGGCGAGCGAGCGCAGCGTCCGGTCGAGCTCGCCGGCTTTCGCCTCGTCCTTGGCGAGCTGCCACGGCGCGCGCTCCTCGACGTAGCGGTTCAGCCGCCGGACGCGCTGCCAGATGCGGTCCAGCGCCTGGGTGATCTCCGCGCGGTCGAGCAGGTCCGCGACCTCGCGCGACAGGCCGTCGAAGTCGGCGCCGAGCTCCTGGTCGAGCTCGACGGCCGGCACCGTGCCTTCGCGGTACCGGTCGATCATCGACAGCGTGCGGCTTGCGAGGTTGCCGAACTCGTTGGCCAGCTCGGTCTCGTAGCGCTCGCCGAACGTGATGGTGGAGACGCCGCCGTCCTGGCCGAAGCTGACCTCGCGGAACAGGTAGTACCGCAGCGCGTCGGTGCCGAACGTCTCCATCACCTCGAACGGGTCGAGCACGTTGCCGAGCGACTTGGACATCTTGTGCTCGGCGCCGGAGGCGTCGCGCATCAGCAGGAAGCCGTGGACGAAGACGTGCTCGGGAACCGGCAGGCCGGCGGCGAGCAGGATCGCCGGCCAGTAGATCGTGTGGAACTTGAGGATGTCCTTGCCGACGAGGTGGAACGTCGCCGGCCAGAAGCGGTCGGTCAGGTCGGTGCCGTCGCGCGCGAAGCCGAGCGCGGTGACGTAGTTGAGCAGCGCGTCGAACCAGACGTAGAAGACCTGGTCGGGATCCCAGGGGACCGTGATCCCCCACTTCAGCCGCGCGCGCGTGAGCGAGACATCCTTCAGGCCCTGGGCGACGAACGCTCGCGCCTCGTTGCGAAACTGGCGCGGCAGGACGAAATCGGAGTCCTCGGCCGTGAGGCGCTCGAGGTCCTGCTGGAAGGAGGACAGGCGGAAGAACCAGTTCTCCTCGCGCTCGCGGTCGAGCGGGATCTTGTGGATCGGGCAGGTGTGGTCCTCGCCGGCCTCCTGGTCGGACTTGAAGTCCGCGCAGCGAGGGCAGTACCAGCCCTCGTACGTGCCCTTGTAGACGTGCCCGTTGTCGTGGACGCGCTGGAGGATCTCCTGCACGCGCTGCTCGTGACGGGGGTCGGACGTCCGGATGAAGAAGTCATTGGTGGCCTCGAGCCGCGGCAGCAGCGCCATGAAGTGCTCGACGTTGCGGTCGCCGAGCTCCTTCGGCGTGATCCCCTCGCGCTCGGCGGCGAGCGCGACCGGCTCCCCGTGCTCGTCCGTGCCGGTGAGGAAGAAGACCTCCTCGCCGCGCTGGCGCATGTGACGGGCCAGCACGTCGGCGGCGATCGTCGTGTACGCGTGGCCCAGGTGCGGCGCCGCGTTGACGTAGTAGATCGGCGTGGTGACGTAGAAGGCCATAGGGGGTGTCAGAGGCTAGATGGTCGGTTCCGCGGCCCGCGCGGCCGCATGGTCGTGGATCGTGGATGCCGGGCGGTGCACGCCGAAGGGGAACAGTGGCAGAGCCACGGGCCCCTTCGGCGGGTGCCGATCCGGCGCCGCGAGACACCTCCAGGCGGTCGTGGGGGTCGTGGAACCGGCCATCTATCCGCCTACCGGTCGACGGCGAGCTTCCCGGCCTTCGCCCAGTTCTCGTCGTCGACCTCCTGGATGTAGACCTGCACCTGCTCGGGGCCGACGGCGTAGGCGTCGACGAACGCCTGGGTGATGCCGGCAACGAGCGCGCGCTTGCGCTCGATGTCGCGCGGGGACTGCTGCACGGTCACGATCGGCACGTTGCGCTCCTTTGGTTGTCTTGCGACGCCGTCAGTCCCGCAGCGTGCGGTACGCGAGCAGGCCGCCGAAGGCGAGCACGCCGTCGACCGCGCGCAGCAGCCGCGGGCCGACGCGGCGGCGGGCGACGGCGACGCCGCCGGCGATCGCCACGCCGACCATCACGCCGCTGCGGAGCGTCGACCGGATCGCGAGCAGCGAGATCGGGCCGAGCTGGGCTGCGACGAGGAAGCCGAGGCTGAAGCCGACGAGAAGGGCGGTCATTGGCATCAACGTACCGGCTGCCGATGGCCGGCCGGTAGCCATCCGGTTCCCCTCCGCGCGCGCCCGCGCCACCGAACGCCCACGCCGGCCAGCACCAGCGCCAGCCCGAGCCACACGGGCCACGGAGCGACCGGTCCGCCGCGGCCGGGATTCGAACCCGTGGGATGGGCGGGCGCGACGACGGGGCGTGGCGCGGCGATCCGGCGAGGCACGACGACGGGGCGTGGCGCCGCGGTCCGGCGGGG
>JBKOYW010000416.1:0-7364 GCA_046744275.1 Actinomycetota bacterium | reverse complement strand
CGGCGGGACTTGTACCGCTGCTCCGCGGGCCGCGGCTCGACGGTGGCCGGCGTCGTCCCGTGGCCACCGCGCGCTACATAGCTCGCGCGCGTGAGCTCCCCCGCCAGAGTTCGCTTCCGTGTCAAGGCAGCGGTGCCGCCGGCGATACCGGGTTCCATGCAGCTCGACACTGCGACGACGGGCGCGTCGCACCGACTGGCCGCACTGCTCCCTTCGCCGGCTAGGAGAAGCCCGGCGACTCGGAGTCCGAGTAGCGCTTTGCGCGGCAGGCGACACTCGGCCGTGGCCGACGGATCACTGGTGCGTGGGGCCCGCGTCGTTGCTGCCTTCGCTCGGCGGCGGCGTAGGCTCGGCTGGATCTGAGCATCAGATCATGGAGGAGGCTCATCGCCTGGGAGCGCAAACAGGCTGCTCTGACCGTGATTGCCAAATACCTGTACGACGCGTTCAATGGGCGGGGCCGCGCGCGGCGACGCCGGTTCTGGCGAACCCTCGACGCTCTGGCGGCGACGCGCGAAGTCGCGCGCAGTGTTCGCTCTCCAAGGGAGGAACGGTGGACGAAGAGGTCTTCAACATGTCGGTGCGGAAGTTCCTCAAGAAGCTGGGCGTGACCGCTCAGCGGGAGATCGAACTTGCGGTCCGCGAGCAGCTGGAGGGCGGCGACCTGCAGGGCGACGAGACGCTCGACGCGACCGCGACGGTCACGGTTGCCGGTCTGTCGCGCGACGTGATCGTGACCGGGCAGATCTCCCTCGCGTAGTGCACCCCATTGCGCCGGGCTGCGCCGCGTGAAATCCCGGCATCCAGGACGAATCGCAGTCTCCGGCGGCGCTATCGCAATGCCGAGGAGGAGCAGTCAGCCGGGCGTGCGTACCGCTGTCGCGTCTGCCTCGTTGCGACAGCGACGATGCTGGAGCTCCCACCGATCGGGAGCTCGTGCGCGCGCACGTCGTGCATATGCAGCGCAGGTAACGGGTCCGGCCGAGTGGCGCTTCTGTTGGTCGTCCACAGCGAGCGCCTCGGTCTGACGCCCGAGACAGCTCCGTTTCGCGCAGAGCGGGACTGCCCCTTGGCATGGAAGCGATACGTCCTTGCCGCGCCCCAGCCCAAGGGGGTGGAGGGTCGCCCTGACGGCACGCGGTAGAGATCACCGCACCGCGGGCGTGGCCCGAGCCAGCGATCAGCTCTCGACCGGGCGCAGCGATTCCGACCCGTCCCATCCGTCGGCGCCCGCCCTCACCATCTCGAAGAAGTCGCGCAGGCCCTCGCTTTCGACGTGGATCTCGATGTCGTGGCCGAGGGCGGCGGAGGCGTCGTGAAGAGTCGTTTCGACTTCGCCGAGCTGAGAGCTCAGGTATTCCGTCAGACCTCGGTCGTCGAGCGAGCTTCGCAAATCGGCTACCTCAGTCGGCGGCACGACGCAGGCGACGTGGTGGATTCGCGGCCGGGGACCGGAGAAGCCCTTCTGGACGCGCTCGGGCGCCAGGCTGAGGACTTCCATCAGCTCGATCGCGCCGCCGCCGCAGTAGCCAAAGGCGGAGTTGTGAACGAATTCCGCCGGCTCTCCGCGCGAGAGCACGTTTTCCAGCGGCACGTTCTCGATCAGGAAGAACGGCCCGGCGCCGAGTTGGTCGACGAGGCGCCTCACGGTCGCCGCGATGTCGTCGACCACGTAGGCGCAATGGTGCGGCTCGCCGAGCTGCGGTTTAAACAGATCCTCCGGCACGCTCTCTCCTATCGGTAGCTGTTCAGCCTGCGGGTTGACCAGCGACCACATCCACCGGTCCCATCCCGCCATGTGTTCCTTCCTCGCGGGAGGCTAAGCAATTCGGGGAGCTTTCCCCGAGGCGACAGCAGGAGGCGAATCGCATGTACCCCGACCGGGCTGGTCGCCCAAGCCCCGATGCATCCGCGCTCAATGCAAAGGAGCACTGTTGTGCGCCGGTCGGACCGGCCCCAACGGACCAGCAGAAGCGCCACGCGGCTCGACGGAGTCAACGCGGTGCTTCGGCACGGCCTAGGCGGGCGCGAGCTCCCGACACAGCGGAGCTCGAAAACCCGGCGGTTTCGCTATCGCCTGCCAGCAGGCGCGACCGGCCGCCGACTGCTTCTCGTACCTCGATGCGGCAGGGCCGCTCGATCTCAGTCGTGCTTGCTTCCCGCGCGCGGTTGCGGCCGCGGCTGCCAGGCGAGCGCGTCGATATATCCGGGTGTCGGGACGCGGACGGTGAACGCGCGCCGCTTGCCGGTCCCGTCCGGGCGGATCGTGAATACAGGGTGTGTCGAGTCCGGATAGCCGGGCCAAACGATGAACGCGATTCGGCGCCCCTCCGGGGACCACACGGCATCCCGCACGTGCCCGGTCACGTGCGCGGGCAGTCGCTTGCGGTCGCCGGTCCGTGCGTTGATGATCGCAATCCGGGAGACGTCGTGGTCCTCGCTGTACTCGACGACCGCCAGCCGGGTACCGTCCGGCGCGAAGTCCATTCGGAGGGGGTGGGTGGTCGCGCGAATCGCGGAGGGCTCGCTGTATTCGACAATTCTCCGGCGGTCGGTCCCGTCGACGGCGACGGTCTCGATCGCCGAACCCGGCGCTTCTGACTCGCCCGGGGCGAGGTTCTTGACGTACGCGATCCGCGCGCCATCCGGCGAGAACATCGGCAGGCGAGCGTGCTCGGCAATCAGCCGCGGGTTCGTCCCGTCGATCCCGATCACGTACGAGTTAGTGCCGTATGGCTCGGCGTCTTCGACGGTGAAGGCGACCTGGCCGCCGTCCGGGCTAAACGCGGCCCAGCCCGAGTACCCGTCCCCGGCTCGCGGGGCGTGGCCCAACAGCCACGACCGGTCGTGACCGTTCGCACGCGCAAGACCGATCCCGCCGGCGCGCGTGAACACCACCCGGCGGCCGTCCGCCGAGAAGTTCAATGCCGTGGCGTGCCGGACGATCCGCAGCGGACGCGTCCCATCCGGACGCCGGGACCAGAAACTCCACCTCCACGCCGGACCGCCGTGCCGCCGATCCTTGAACCGCGACTCCTGGTACGCGATCCGGCCGTTCGCCCCGGGGAACGCAGCAGCCGCGACCGCTGCCGGCACCGTCATCACAGCGCACACTACGATGCACACAGCGAGCGACCTGAGCGCAATCAAGTGAACGTCGCCTCCAGCTCGAACTGCGGCGAGTCTCGCACGGCCGCGGTCGGGCGCCTACCGCCTACGCCTCGACTTGAACGCGAACGCGCCACGCTCCGTTTTCACGCTGTCCAATGCGGTCGTCGACTGTGCGGGCCGCAGCCGCAGGGACAGCAGCCGCCTCATCCGCGAAACTCGAACGTGCAGGTAGTGCACGCAGCCACGCCTCGCCGTGATCGCCGCTCGGGTTCTACAGCGGCCCGCGCACGAAGATGTCACTCCTGCGATTGGTGTCGCCCAGGACCACATCCGGGGCCTTTGACTCGAACGCGACGTAGCGTCCGTCACCGGAGAGCGCCGGCCAGTTGTTGCAGCAGGTGCGGCGGTCCGACCGGCGCCGTTCACAGGTATCGCTGCCTGCAGCGTCGACGCTCACGCGCGTGGTCTGGTGGGTTTTGAAGTCGTGCAGGAAACGTCGGTCGCCCGGTTGCTTCGCCGGGGACGAGGTCGGACGGCTTCCGAGGTGAAGGCGACGCGCTGGCCGTCCGCGGAGATGTAGCCGAATGCGTTGCATGTCTGGCGCCGGCCGGGCGGGACCAGTCGGGTGGTGGTCTGCCGGCGCACGTCGTGGATGAACAAGTCAAAGGTGTTGTTGGTGTCGCTGGGCACCAGGTTCGCGCTATAGCTGGTGAACGCGACGTAGCGCCCGTTGGCGGTGATCGACGGGTAGTAGCCACCGGAGTTGCTGCCCGGCCCCACCAGTTCGGTGACGGTGCGGGTAGTGCCGAGCCGGCGGTCGCGCAGGAACAGGTCGACTCCTGGGCCATCTCGCGGCGCCAGCATTCGGGACTCGGATTCGAAGAGGACGTAGCGGCCCGTCTGTGACATCACGGCGCCGTAGCAGTGCTGCTCGTGCCTTGATGCGGTAGCGAGCGTTGGGCTTGGCCAGGCTCCTGCGCGTCGTCCGAGGCCGGCGCCTAGACGGCGCTGGCTGACCCGCCTGAATCTCACAGGAAGCAGGAGCGCGTGGCCATGCGTCGCGCCGCGCAGCGCACTTCGATACGGTGCAGCAACTAGTCAGGGACGTCCAATTCCCAATCCTCTGTGTCGCAGACGACCCTCCCACCGGGGTCATATTCCGCCACCCCCTCAAGGGCGGTACGCGCTTGCATCGCCCTTGCTATGCCCCTGTGCAGCCCTGCCCGATATGGGTCAAAGGTTTCCTCTCGACCGGCGAACTCTTCACGGTGTTTCCGGTATAGCCCTTCCCAGTTCGCCATCGCCATGTCGCCCTCAGAGACGTCCAGGGCCTCCCGCGCCGTGAGTTCACCCGCGACGAGTGTGCGATCCGCTGTCGCTACCTCCGGGCGGAGGTGCGGTGTGATGACGAGGAACTTGTTCTCTTTGCCTAGCCTGCAGAGGTAGATCACGGCGTTGTCGAACGCTCCAATCATCACGCGCGCCGTCCCGACCGCGACGCGTCGCTGGGCCTCGCCTTCCCGACGCGCTTGATCGTGGAGTGTCAGCCACGTCGCGCCGAGGCTGAAGAGCCCGCCGACCAGCGCCCCAACTGAGGCCCCGATGAACGCACCCCGTCGACCCTGCGCTCCATCGTGTGCGGTCTGGGGCGAGCGCGTTGGCGAATCCGACGGCACTGTGCGAATCTCCACCGGTCTACAGACCACCTCCAGTGCGACTGTCCGAGTGCGAACCACTCGGTAGGGCGCCCGGCCTGCGGTGGGCCTCTCAAGTCGACGCTGGGGCAGGGCATGCCAGCGCGCTCAGGAGCCGTCCGCATCGAAGCTGATGGCGCCGTCGGCCGCCAGGCGCATCGCGCTGTCGCTGAGGGCGAGCAGCGGCCGTCAACGCCCAGACAGGTCGCGTCTCCGAACTGCTGTAAATGGCCCCGGCGCCGTCAAGGCACGGCGTAGGTTCCCTCAAGTCCTGCATCGCCCATCAGGCCGAAAATCGCGCTGTAGACCGGCGCGGTGACCGCGCACCGGTGGGCAGCAGCCGCTGCAGATGCATCGCACCCAGGAGGTCGCCCGTTCGAGTCCGGCTAGCTCCATTCTGACCCTCATCCGCGAGCGCGCCCACGAGACGCGGCCTGTCGAATGGCTCGACGTACGTGCTCATCGCCCTCGCTCCAGCCTCAACGGCCATTCCTGCTGACGAGCCGCCAGGTCTCCACCTCGCCCTTGCCTTTCACGTCGACGAGCCCGATCGGCTCGGTGACGAAGTCGTCGCGCAGCAGCGTCCAGGTCGGACGGGTGATCTGGATCTGGTCCGATGTCCCGTGCGACTCCATGCGGCTCGCCATGTTCACCGTGTCGCCCCAGAGGTCGTAGAGGAAGCGGCGGCGTCCGATCACGCCCGCCACGACCGGGCCGGAGCTGATCCCGATCCGGAGCCGGAGGTCGCTCCCCGGAAGGCACGTGCGGGCGCAGCCCTTCATCTCGAGCGCGAGGCCCGCGAGCGCCTGCGCGTGGTCGGCCCGAGGCCGGGGAACCCCCGCCGCAACCATGTAGCAGTCGCCGATCGTCTTGATCTTCTCGACCTCATAGCGGTCGACGAGCTCGTCAAAAGCCGTGAACAGACGATCGAGCATCGCGACCACCTCACGCGCGTCGAGTCGGCTTGCGAGCGGAGTGAAGTCGACGACGTCCGCGAAGAGGATGCTGGCGTCGTCGAATTGGTCCGCGATCGCGTTGGGCTCGGCCTGCAGCCGCTGGGCGATCTCTTCGGGGAGGATGTTCAGCAGGAGCGCCTCTACGCGAGCCTGTGCAGTGTCTCGTTCCTGCGCGAAGGTCACGAGCAACATCATCGCCACGAGCGACACCGCGACGATGTTGAGAACATCGAAGGTCCGGACGAAACCGTCGGGCAGGTTGGCGCCGTCCGGCCGCACGACCTCAGAGAGAACGAGCGCGAGCGCGACGGCGGAGACGAAGGCCGCGAACCACGGCCAGGCGCGCCCGGGGCGGTCGAAGGCGACCGCGCCGAGCGGCGCAAGGAGCGACCACAGAATCACGGAGCTCGAGTCGTCGAGGCCGCCGAGCATGACGGTCCCGAGCGCGGGCGCGACGAGGATCAGAAGGAACTGCGCCGTCCGCAGGAACGCGAGGTTTCGGTTCCGGGCGAAGACGGCGAGGCTGATGATCGATCCGACGACATAAGCCCACGGCGTGAGCGCCACCGCCTCCTCGCCAATAACCCAGTACAGGCAGCCCCAGAGGACCCCGGCCGGGAGGATGAGGAGCGCGATCCCGACGAGCAGCCGCTTGCGGAAGCGCAGGTCCGACGAGTCCGCCCGGTCCGCCCCGATCGATAGGACACGGTCTCGCGGCGGCGCGATCATGACGGCGAGCGTAGTCGGCTGGGTATGTCCCCGCTACGCCCGGAGTGCGGACCACCGGCGCGCCGGACGTGCGCAGCACAGACACACGGGCCCAGGCCGGCCGTTGGCGTCAAGAGGACTGCTTCGCAGCTCGCTGCGCTCGGTCCTGACGGACTCCGCTTGACCCCGCCGGCCGCCTCCGCTGATGGGCCGGTCAAAGGGGGCAGGGCAAGCCCTGCCGATGGAGGTCGACCAGGCGGTTCGAGGGAACGTCGAGGGAACGAACACCGTCCAGGCGCTCGGATCCGCTGGCCTCCGTTGACCCACGTCGCCCATGCACGACGCGTCGCGCACCGGGCGCAATCGACGGCGCAGAGTCAAATCCGCGAAGCGGAGCGGCGCAGGAATCGAACCGACCAACCGACGGGCGACGCCGGCCTGCCGGTTTTGAAGACCGGATGGGGCACCAGCCCCGTGCCGCTCCGTCCGGAAGGCTAGGCCGGGCGGCCCGTGCACGGGCCGCCCGGCGCAGCGGGTCTCAGGCCGCGGCGAGCGCGGGGGTGTAGCGCTCGGCGTGGCCGCGGCGGCTCGCGATCCAGGCGAGCGGGGCCATCAGCACGCGCACCATCCACGCGGGCGGGAACGGGGCGCGGACCTCGCGCTCGAAACGGCGCGTGAACAGCGCGAGGTGGAGCGGCTTCGGCATGCCCTTGCGGGTGACGTTGCCCTCCAGCGCGAGCTCGACGGTAGTCTCGAGCAGCTGCTCCATGTCGAGCGCCGGCACGACCTCGACGCGGCACTTCGCGACGTCGTCGCCGCCGTTCGCGAACCGGTGGACGCTGCCGGCCGGGACGACGGCGGTCTCGCCGGCCTGGGCGACGATCTTCCGCATGCC
>JBKOYW010000410.1:0-10473 GCA_046744275.1 Actinomycetota bacterium | reverse complement strand
GCCCCGGACGGTTCCGACAGCGTGATCTTCGGCGTCGCCGGAGCTGCGCTCGTCATGCTCGCCGCGGGAGGCCGCCTGGTGGTCGCCGCGCGCCGCTGGTGAGATGACCAATCGTCCCGTTCACGGCGGCGGGGCCGGGAGGCGTCTCACGGCGCTTCTCGGCCTCGCTGCGCTCATCCTCGGCGTCACCCTGCTCGGCGCGGTCGTCGGCGACTTGACGCGCGACAGCGGCGCGCCGCAGCTCGTGCGCCAGCTCGACGCGGAGACGAACGACGCGGTCGTCACGCTGCCGCCGCGCCCCCGCCGCGCCGAGCGCGTCGCGATCCCCGTCCGCATCGAGATCCCCTCCATCGGCGTGCGCGCGCCGATCATCCGGCTCGGCCTGAACCCCGACCGCACGCTCGAGGTCCCCAAGGACTTCGGCGACACCGGCTGGTGGTCAGGAGGGCCGCGCCCAGGCGAGCCCGGCCCGGCCGTCATCGCCGGCCACGTCGATTCCTACACCGGCCCCGCGGTGTTCTTCCGGCTCCGCGAGCTGCGCTCGCGCGACGAGATCGTCGTGGTGCGCCGCGACGGCACCCGCGCGCACTTCACCGTCCAGGGCAGCGAGCAGTACCCGAAGTCGGACTTCCCGACCACCCGCGTCTACGGCCGCACCTCCGGTCCGACGCTCCGCCTGGTCACGTGCGGCGGCACCTTCGACCGCTCCAGCGGCCACTACCTCGACAACACCGTCGTCTACGCGCGCGCGACCTAGCCGATATCGCCGAGGAAGCGGAGCACCCGCTCCTTAAGCAGCGTCGCGGCGCCCTCGTCGTAGCCGGGCAGGCTGCTGTCGGCGAACAGGTGCCGATCGCCGGAGTACAGGAACAGCTCCGTGCTCTCCACGGTCTCGTCGAGCCGGCGGGCGACCTCGAGGTCCTCGTTCGGCGGCAAGGCCCACTCGTCGGCATCCATCATGTGGATCTGGAGCGGAACACCCTGCGGCCACGGACTCCCGAACTCCGAGGGAGGAACGCAGGAGTGGAACAGCAACGCTCCTCGGGCGCCCGGACGCGTCTGGGCCAGCATCTGCGCCGGCAGCACCCCGAGCGAGAAGCCGGCGTAGACGATCTCGTTCGGCAGCGTGTCCCCGGCAAGCCGGCCGCGCTCGATGATCGCGTCGAAGCCGACCTCCTCCGCGTAGCCCATGCCGTCGGCGAGCGCGCCGTAGGTCCTGCCCTCGTAGAGATCCGGCACGTGGACGACGTGTCCCGCGGCTCGGAGGTCACCGGCGAACGCCCGGACGCCGTCGGTCAGGCCCTGGGCGTGATGGAACAGGATCAGCTCGGTCATCCCCGCGGAAGCTAGTGCTTCAGCGAGGCGGGCGCAGCCGCAGGATGCGATCGTCGGCCGCGGTCGGATACCCGCGGCCGTCGCGGTTGCTCGTGAGCACATACAGCCAGCCACGCGGGCCCTCGACGACGGTCCGCAGGCGCCCGTAGCGCCCGACCAGCAGCGGCTCGTCGCGGACCAGGAGCCCGTCGCGGAACACGATCCGCCGCAGCATCGTGCCGCGCAGGGCGGCGAGCAGGTAGTCGCCGGTCCAGCGCGAGCCGGAGCGGCTCACGAACGTCGCGCCCGACGGCGCGATCGCGTCGACCCACACGCGAAGCGGCGCGCTGAAGAGCCCGCCGGCGGTGTCGTAGCCGATCGCCTGCGGCCAGCCGTAGTTGCCGCCGGGGACGATCTCGTCGACCTCGTCGTAGCCCTCCGGCCCGTCGAACCCGCTCGGCCCGTGGTCGTTGGCAATCAGCCGGCCGGTGCCGGGCTCCCAGTCGAAGCCCTGCGAGTTGCGCAGCCCGGTCGCGACCACGGTCGGAGCCGCGTGGCCGGGCCCGCGGTACTGGCTCGGCTCGAGCGCCAGGAGCTTGCCGTTCGGCGAGGTCGGGTCCTGCGCGAGCGCGCCCTCTCCCGCGTCACCGGTGCTGACGTACAGCCGGCGGTCGGGCCCGAACGCGATTCGCCCGGAGTCGTGGATCTCGCCGGAGCGGATTCCGTCGAGAAGCGATGCGCGGTAGACGAGCCGCCCATGCGCCCAGCGGCGGCGCTCGAGCTGCATGCCCGTCGTGGTCGTGAAGTACAGGTAGACGAAGTGGTTGCGCCGGAAGGCCGGGTCGACCGCCAGGCCCAGCAGCCCGCCCTCGCCGCGCGCGCTCACCGCCACTCGGGTGACCGGCTTGCGCAGCAGCCGGCCCGCCCGCGTGAGCAGCCGGACCCGGCCCGGCCGCTCGGTGACCAGCGCCCGCCCGTCCGGCATGAAGGCGATCTCCCACGGGATCTCGAGCCCGGTCGCGACGGTCTCGACCTTCGCAGCGGGCTCCGCGGCAGCCGGCGCGGCCGCGACCGTCGCCGCGGCGAGCGCCGGCGCGACGACCCTCAGCGCTCGCACTGCTCGGTGGTGGGGCAGACGGCCAGGATCCGCATCCGTGGCTCGCCGCCGCGACGGCGCAGGCTGAGCAGCAGCGACGACGCGTTGTTGTCGTACGACGACTCGAGCAGGCGGCGATCGGCGTTCACGACGTGCACGAGCTCGTAGCGGCCGGGACGCAGGCCGTTGAGCGGCAGGTACTGGCCCTCGAGGTTGGCGGTGTAGTTGTCACCGTAGCCCACCGAGATCCCCTCGCGGACGCCGAGCAGGCCCGGCCGGTCGAGCCCGCAGCGACTCGTGTACGCCGGCTCGAGCGGCTTGCCCGGCACCACGCGCGTGCGCACGGGATACCGATCGCCGAGGCAGAACCCGGTCTTGCGGTCGCGCACCACGGCCTCGCCGCTGCCCGCCCGCCGGAGCTCGTAGCGGTCGAACCCGAGCAGGTGCCAGTGCCGGTGATCAGGCGACCGTACGTAGCGCAGCCGGCCGACGCTCGGGGCCACCGAACGCGGGCTGCCCGCGTGGACGAGGACCTGGTCGGCGGACATCATCTGGGCGCCGGGAGCAGGCCGCTTGCCGTCGATGATGAGCGGGCCGGCGCCGATGTTCCGCACGGCGGAGTCGAACCCCAGGCGCCAGCCGGTCCGTGCCTTCGTGAGCACCAGGCCCGACGGCGTCTCCTGGTCGAGATCGGGCAGCAGCGGCTCCCCCTCGGGGGTGGGTCCGCCGACGGCGAGCGCCGCCGGGACCATGGCGGCGATCGCGGCGACGGCCGGCAGCAAGCGCAGCAGCGAGCGGTTCACGGTGTTGACTCTCCGGGCATGGCCATCACGCTCTCCTGCGCGGGCTCGGGCCGCAACAAGCTCGAGCGAAGCCGTGATCGCGCCGGCCGATCGCTGCGGCTGCCCCATTCCTGATGGAACATCGTCGCGAAGGCGGCGATCCGGATCGGCACCATCACGAACGTGATCTGGAGGACGAACAGCGGGAGCCGGCGGAGGTCGCGCGGGAACCGGCGGACGTGCGCCGCCTGGCGCACGCCGATACTGGCCAGCATGCCGAGATAGCCCAGCGGCAGCTCGATCGCGAGCGGCAGGCCGGTCGCGCCGGCGTGCCCGCGGAGCGCGTGGGCGACCGCCAGCGCCGCCACCGCGTAGAGCGCGAACGGCGTCAAGATGTCGGTGGCGAAGCTCACGAACGCCGCCGGCTTGCGCCACAGCCACCGCAGGCTCAGCAGCGTCTCGCGCTGGCTGGAGCGCCCCCAGCGCAGCTGCTGGCGCCAGAACGTCCGCCAGTCGGACGGCGCGTCGGTCTCCACCAGCGCGGTCGACTGGTAGACCGTTCGCCAGCCGTTGCGAAGCAGCTCGTTCGTGAGCACGCGGTCGTCGCCCACGTGCTGCGGGAGGCCGAGCACGGTCTGGCGCACGAGCTGCTCGACGGCCGGCTCGAAGGCGGTGCGCCGGTAGGCGATCGTCCGCCCCGCCAGGCAGCCGACCTGGCCGAACACCGACTGGGCCGGGACCGTGAGGTGGTAGCGGATGTCCTCCATCCAGTCGGCGAGCCGGCGCACCGGGTTGTCGCCGACGTCGAAGATCGCCTGCCGCGGCGTGACGCCGCCGACGCGCGGGTCGGCGAACGGCCGCAGCATCTCGCGGAGCGCGTCGGGCGCCCACAGGGTGTCGGAGTCGAGGACGACCACGACGTCGGTGGTCGGGTCGGTCTCGCGCAGCCCCGCGGCGATCGCCACGCGCTTGCCGGACTTCGGCAGCCGCAGGACGCGGTCGCAGTACTCGCCGGCGATCGCAGCGATCTCGGGATCGCCGCCATCGACGACCACGATCAGCTCGGTCGGCCGGTTCGCGACGACGCTCGCCAATGAGCGGCGGAACACGGCCTCGGACTCGTTGTAGACGGGGACGATGACCGAGGTGGCGAGCTCACGGACGGCGCGGCTCGAGGGCCGGTAGCGCCGCGCCGCGAGCGCCTTCGCGGACCACAGCACCCAGACGTACACGAAGAACCCCATGTAGGCCGTGAAGCCGCGATCGTGGCCGAGCGCTTCATGGGCGTCGCGGAAGAAGCTGAACATCGCTCGGATCGTCCCGGCTGCCGGCGCCGGGACCAATCGCGATCGCCGTTCGCCGGATCGGGGATCGCGCTGGCCACCGGATCCCGCGCCGGGTCCCAGGACACCGCGGGGTGCCCTCGGCCCGCAGGCCATGGCCTAGCTTGGCCCGACGGCGGCACCCGTCCGCCGGTCCGTTCCTCCCCGACAAAGGAGTCCGCTCCATGCGCTCCCTCAGAGCCGCAGTTCCACTCGCCGTCGCGGCGAGCCTGGTCGCGGTCACGCCGGCCGTGGCGGCCGACGCGAAGGCGCCGGCCAAGGCGCACGCGTCCGGCGGCGACGTCGTCGAGCTCACGTATCCCTCGCTCGTCCAGGTGCGCATCGGACGCACCGAGCGTGCGCTCGAACGCGCTACCCGCAAGATCGAGAACAACAAGCCGGT
Source organism: Actinomycetota bacterium (assembly GCA_046744275.1). Classification (GTDB taxonomy): domain Bacteria; phylum Actinomycetota; class Thermoleophilia; order Solirubrobacterales; family Solirubrobacteraceae; genus DASSUW01. The sequence continues at coordinate 5,556 of JBKOYW010000410.1, read as the reverse complement.
CGAGGCGGCCACGACGCTGAAGGTCGTCCGCCGGCAGCTGTCCGCCGCCTGGCGCGGCGCCAAGTACGTCGTCCGCACGGCGCCCCCGCCGCCTCCGCCGGAGGACCTCGCCAGCGTGCGTGCTCGCAAGGCCGGCGATCCGCCGGCGGCCGGGACCTACGCGTCGCCGCCCGAGACCGCGTTCCGGGTGCTCACCCTCCAGCACGACGTGGCGTCCGCCATGGTCGCGCTGATCGACGGCTCGCACGGCACCGGCCTGGACGCGCTGTCGACCACGCTGAACCAGGTGAACGACCGCCGCGACCAGGCGCTGCAGTACATCCTCAGCGTCGAGCCGCCCGCGCCGCCGGAGGAGCCCGAGGACCTCGCCCGCGCTCGCGCGAGCCAGGAGGAAGAGGACGCCGCTCCGACGTTCGCCACCGTGATGCCCCCGTACGCCTCCCAGCTCGACGACGAGCTGCAGGCGATCGGCGGGACGACGGCCGACGCCACCGACCTCACGGCCGGCGGGCGCCGTCTGCTGGACGCCGCGAGCGCGCAGGTCACCAAGACCAAGACGTTCGTCAGCACGAACTGGCCGCTCCTCCCGCCCGAGGACTGAGCCGATCCCGAGTCACCGAATGCGAGCGGCCGGCACCCCGCCGGCCGCTCGCCCCGGTTTCGATGAGCGACCTGCCCGTCACCGGCGACTCGAGCTGACATGACGGTCGGCGGCCTCGCGCCGTGGCAGCAGCGCCTGGCCTCGACGGCCGCCGTCACGATCCCGGGCGTCCTCGTGCGCCTCAGCGGCGGCGCCACGCCCTATCCGCTGCAGCTGCTCGCCTACGGCGCCGCGGTCATCGCGGCGGCGTTCATGCTCGCGTGGGCGTGCGAGGCGGCCCAGGTCGACATCGCGCGCGGCGTCGTCGTGGCCGCCGTCGCGTTCGTCGCGATCCTCCCGGAGTACATCGTCGAGGTGCACTTCGCGTTCACCGGGCGGGCGGAGTACGTGACCGCGAACCTGACCGGCGCGAGCCGCCTCCTGCTGGGGGTGTCCGTCGCGCTCCCTGCCGCGGTGGCGCTGATGCCCCGCCGGTGGCGCCCAGGGCCCGTCGGACGCGTCGCGCTCGAGCCCGCGCAGCGTGTGGAGCTCGCGATCCTCGCGCTCGGCGTCCTGTGGGCGCTGCGGATCGTCGTCCGCGGGCAGGCGAGCCTGCTCGACGCGCTCGTGCTGATCTCGCTCTACGGGCTCTACCTGCTGCGCGCCGCGGGGTCGGCGGACGAAGGACCGGAGCCGGTCGGCGTCGCGGCGGCCGTCTCCGAGCTGCCCGCGCGGGAGCGGCGCCGGTGGGTGGCCGGGCTCATGCTGTTCGCCGCGTCGGTGATCCTCCTCACCGCGGTGCCCTTCGGCGATGCCGTGCTCGGCACGGGAGCGCTCGTCGGGATCAGCCCGTACCTGCTCCTGCAGTGGCTCGTGCCGGTGGCCACCGAGACGCCCGAGCTCGTGGTCGCGTTCGTGCTGCTCACGCACGGGCGCGGCGGTCAGAGCGTGGCCGTCCTGCTCGCCGGCGCCGTGAGCCAGTACACGCTGGCGCTCGGCACGCTCCCGCTCGCGTATCTCGCCGGCGCGGGGACGGGGCCGCTGCCGCTGGCCGGGCGTGAGCGGATCGAGCTGCTGCTCTCGATCGGCGTGGCGCTCTACGCGGTGGCCGCGCTCGTCACGCTGCGCCTGAGCCGCGGCGACGCCTCGATCATGCTGGGGCTGTTCGCGGCGCAGTTCCTGCTGCCGGCCGTCATCACGCGAGCGGGCCTGGCGATCGCGTTCCTGGCGCTCGCGATCGACGTCCTCGCGCACGAGCGCGGGTCCGTGCCGGCGCTCGTGCGCGCCCTGTTCCCTACCGGCGGCGGATCGCCCGCCGCAGCGCCGACTCGAGATCGCGGCCATAGCCGACGCGCCCGTTCGCCAGCACCGTCACGAGTTGCAGCCGCGGCACCCCGCTCCCGCCGGCCGTGAGGTACACGGGCTGCACGTGGACGAGCGTGTCGCCGAGCGGAACGACCCGAGGCGCTCCGAGGACCGTGCGGCTCACGGAGTCCTCCCCGAGGTCGCGCGACTCGCGGTTGACGATCTGCAGACGCTCGCTGACGTGGGAGCTGGCGAGGATCCGGCGCGTGGCCTGGGCCGGCCCGAGCTCGAGCCGGTCGCGCGGCAGGCTGAGCAGCGTGAGCGCTGGGCGGCCGTCGCTGTCGATCGTGCCCGCGAGATAGCTGACGAGGTTCTGGCGGCCACGCGGCGTGAACGGCGTCACGAGCACGAACTGCTGGCGCGTGTCGCCGGGCAGGCGGGCGAGCAGATAGCGCGGAGGCATCTCCCAGCGGTCCTCGTCCTCGCCCTCGTCCGGGAAGCGGATCTCGCCGGCGTCCTCGAGCGGTCCGGCGATCTGCTGTGGGCGCTGCCACGCGTCCGCGCCGTTCCAGAACGCCGTCGGGTCGTCGGCGTGATAGGTCGCGTACATCTCGGTCTGCGCCGCGAACAGCCGGCGCGGGTAGCGCAGGTGCTCGCGCAGCCCGGCCGGCATCTCCGAGAAGGGCTGGAACAGCCCCGGGAAGGCCGTGCGCCAGGCGCGCAGGATCGGCTCCTCGGAGTCGTCGGCGTAGAGGCTGACGTGGCCGTCGAACCCGTCGACGGCCGCCACGACGGGGGCCCGCACGTAGTTGACGTCGTCGGGCCCGATCCGCACCGGAGCGGAGTACGGGTAATGACCGCTCGTGGTGTAGCCGTGGAAGAGGAACTGCACCCGCCCGTCGATGACGGCCGTCTGAGGGTCGGAGTCCCAACGCAGGAACGGCGCCAGCCTCTGCAGCCGGTCGCGGATGCCGCGGTGCAGGACGATCCGCGAGTTCTCCGTGGCGGTCTCGGTCAGGAGGAGCCTGGGGTCGCCGAACCGGATCGCGAAGGCCGCGCGCCGCAGCGGGCTCGAAAGCGGGATGCCGCCGGCGCCGCCGTAGTGGTTGTCGGGGGCGCTCGACCCCGGGCGGGGCCGGTCGACCTCGGCGCGCCGGCTGTCGAGGACCAGGTACGGCGGACCGGGGCCGACCCGCTCGGAGAAGTAGACGCGCGGCTCGCGCAGGTCGAGCAGGTCGGGGCGCGTGCCGAAGTCGCCCTCGGCGAAGCGCGGCTGCCCGACGGCGTCCGCCTGCCGCCCCGACACCGCGACGACGCCGTAGCCGTGGGTGTACGCGAAGCGGTCGTTCGCCCAACTGCGGACGTCGGGGCCGAGCGCGCGCAGGTCGACGTTGCGGGCCGCAAGCGTGACGACTCGCTGGGATCCCGCGACCATGTAGCGGTCGACGGTGAGACTCCGGAAGCTGTAGTAGCGGCCGATCGACTGCAGGTCGTCCAGCGCCGGCCGTAAGACGCTGGCATCCCAGAGCGGCACGTTCTCGACCGTGCTCTGGTTCTTCTCGAGCTCGCGGCGCGAGAGCCTGCCGCCGGCGGTCGCGCTGCGCATGTTCACGCCGTCGAGCGCGTAGGCCCGCCGCGTAGCGGCGATGGCGTTGGCGACGTACGGGCGCTCGCGCGTCAGGACCTGGGGCGCGACCTCGATGCGCTCGACCAGCCGCGACACGACGCCGGGGCTCGCGAGCGCGAGCGCTGCGATCGTGACCACGGCCGCCAGCGGGCGCCGCGGCAGGGGACGTACGGCCGCGTACAGCAGCAGCGCGGCGCCGGCCAGCGAGACGTACGTCAGGATGCGCAGCGCCGGCAGGCGGACATGGGCCTCCGTGTAGCCGGCGCCGGAAACCCGGCCGTGCGGCAGCGCGAGGGCGTACTGGTCGAGCCGGTACCTCCAGGCCACGACGACGAGCGCGAGCGCTCCCAGGACCAGCAGGTGCGCGCGAGCGCCCGGCACCAGCACGCGCGGGCGCGCGATCCGCAGCCCGCCCGCCGCGACGTACGCGGCGACCGTCGCGACCGCCACCATCACGAGCGTGTCCAGCAGCCAGCGGGACGCCCACTCGTACAGCGGCAGCGAGAACACGAAGAAGCCGACGTCGCGGCCGAACAGCGGGTCGTCGACACCGAAGTCGCTGCGGCCCGCCCACAACGCGAGCAGGCGCCAAGCGCCCTCGGCGCGCTCGCTGCTGATCACGCCGGCGGCGACGGCAGTCGCCGCGTAGGCGACCACGCGGGCCGGGCGCTGCGGGGCGTGCGCCGCCATCGCGCGCTCGACCGCCGCGAAGTTCGCGAGCAGGAAGCAGGCGGTGCCGAAGCCGGCGATCCCCCGGCCGAGGATCTTCCACCGGAGCGTCGCCCAGAACACGTCCTCGTGCCCGACCTCCTTGAACCACAGCGCGTCGGTGTAGACGTGCGCGGCGAGCGCGACGGCGCCGGTCAGCGCGGCGAGCGCGCCGACCAGGAGCAGCGACCGCGAACGCGGCGTCCGCCAGAGCGAGATGCGGCGGGCCGACACACTGCTCGTCAGGCGCTCACGCCGCGACCCGGAGCCGCGGGGGAGCGGCCGGCCGCCGCTTGGCCGCATGCGAGACGGCGCGCAGGAAGCCGTGGATCGCGAGGCTGTCGCTGTCCGGCCGTGTGAGCACGACCGCCTCGAAGGCGGGCTCGAGCCCGACTAGGTCGACCAGCTGCACGCCGGGAGTCCCGTACCGCTGGGTGACCGAGGCGGGCAGGAGCGCGGCGCCTCCGCCGGCCGCGACGGCGAGCAGCACCGCCTCGACGCGCGGCTCGGACGCCTCGACGAACACCGGCGACAGCCCGGCGTCGCGGCACTCCGCGACGACGGCGTCGTGCAGCGCGGGGTTCGTGTCGCGCGGCAGCATCACGAGCCGTTCGGGATCGAGCAGCTCGAGCGTGAGCTCGGGCTCGAGCGCGTACGGGCTTGCGGCCGGGACCGCGGCGACCAGCGACTGGTGGCCCAGCGAGGTCGCGCGCAGTCCCTTGGCCGCGGCGGGGAGGCCGACGATGACGGCGTCGAGCCGCTGGTCGCGGACCGACTGGATGAGCTGGTGCGTGGCGCCGGTCTCGAGCGAGACCTCGACGCGCGGCGCCGCGGAGGCGAGCTCCTGCAGTGCGCGCGGGACGCTTGCGGGGAGCACGTCCGGCACGTACCCGATGCGGAGCTTCGAGCCCGCCGAGTCGTGCGCGTTGCGAGCCGCGAGCTGGGCGATCTCGGCCTGGTGCAGAACCCGGCGGGCCTCGACGAGCAGGACCGAGCCTGCCTGAGTGAGGGAGACGCTGCGGTGGGTGCGGTCGAAGAGCCGGACGCCGAGCTCTGCCTCGAGCTTCCGGATCTGCTCGCTGACGGCGGGCTGCGCGACGTACAAGCGCTCTGCGGCACGGCGGAAGTGCAGCTCCTCCGCGACGGCCACGAAGTACCTCAGGTGTCGTAGCTCCACGGCGTCTGCTCTTTCGTGGGGAGGATTGACATCGGCATGCATCGAAATCTCCCGCGATGGAGGGCTTCGCGCCATGCCCCCAGACCGGACAGGAGTGTCGGGTTCTCCCTACGCTCGAACCCCCTGCTGGGTGACAGGATCACGTGCGATGCCTTTCAC
>JBKOYW010000356.1:0-7724 GCA_046744275.1 Actinomycetota bacterium | reverse complement strand
CGCGCGAGGCGGGCGCCCAGCGGGCGGCCGACCTCGCTGCGCTCGCCGGCGCGCGGGCGATGTACGAGGCGAACCCACGCTTGTTCGAGCCGGCGGTCGTCGACGGCCGGCCGAATCCCAGGCATCTGACGCGCGACGCGTACCTGGAGCTGGCGCGCGCCGCCGCCGAGCGCGTCGCGGGTGCGAACGGCGCCGCCGGCGCGACGATCCGCTTCCCGGATGGCGACTCGTTCGCGCCGGTCCGGATCCGCGTCGGCGTGCGCGAGATCGTCGAGATCCGGCAGGACGACGTGCGGCGGCGCGTCCCGATCGACGTCGTGGCCGAGGCCGAGCTGGCGCCCGGCATCCTCGACGCCCTCGGGGAGGGAGGGGGCTACGACGGCCCGCTCGCGTTCCGGCAGGGCAAGCCGATGCGGCCGGACGTCGCGCTCGCGTTCGACCGCATGGAGCGTGCGGCGCGCACCGCCGGCGTGGCGCTGGTCATCACCAGCGGCTACCGGTCCGACGCCGAGCAGGCAGAGCTGTTCCGCCGCCACCCCGACCCGAAGTGGGTCGCGCCGCCGGGCCGCTCGCTCCACCGCTACGCCACCGAGCTCGACCTCGGCCCGCCCGCCGCCTACGAGTGGCTTGGCGCCAACGCCGAGCGCTTCCACTTCGTGCAGCGCTATCCGTGGGAACCGTGGCACTGGGGCTACACGCTCAATCCGCGCTCCACGCCGCGCCCAGCCGCAGGCGGCGGGGGCACGGGCGGTGACGGCTCACAGCCCAAGAGCGCGGTGCCGGCCTTCGTGCCGGACCGCTTCGCCGGGCCGCTGGCCAGGGCGGCGCAGCGCTGGAACGTCTCGGCGGCGCTGCTCGCCGCCCAGCTCTATGCGGAGAGCAACTTCAACCCGTTCGCGCAGAGCCCGGCCGGCGCGCAGGGCATCGCGCAGTTCACGCCGGGCACCGCACAGGCGCTCGGCCTCGACGACCCGTTCGACGCCGCGCAGGCGATCGACGCACAGGCCCACCTGATGCGGGACCTGCTGCGCCGCTTCGCCTCGGTCCCGCTCGCGCTCGCCGCGTACAACGCCGGCCCGGCCGCGGTGGCGGCCTGCGTGTGCATCCCGCCATACCCCGAGACGCGCGGCTACGTCGCCCGCATCCTCGGCCTGCTCGGTGGGGCCGGAGAGCCTGTCGCAGCCGGTCTCACGGTGAGGCTCGTGCGATGAGCGGACGTGTCGCGGTGGGGCATGCCGCCCCGCTCCCATCTCGCTCGCGACATGCACGCCGGGGGACCTGCTCCAGTGATCAGAACATTTCAGCGTTGGGGGAGATGTCGGCGCGTGATGCCGATCTACAGTCGCCGAGGCGCTTCGGATTCTCACCACCGACGGGGACAGGCGGCAGTGGAATTCTCAGCAGAATCGACTGATAAGTCATATCGAGCGTTCGACCTGAACGCCACGCCGGACGTCGGGTGAGCGTCGCGCGGATGGACGGCCGGGACCTGCGCCTATTGGTCGGCCACTACTGGCAAGATCTCCCCAGCAGCTTGCTCGCCGAGCAGCTCGGGTCGCGGAGGTCATGGTCAGTGAGGCTTCATCGATTGAGGCTCCAGCTGCGCAAACCCTGGTGGAGGCATGAAACCCATCAAGAACATCGACGATCCCCGGTACGTGAAGGCGATGAGCCACCCGCTCAGGGTGCGCATCCTCGCGATGCTCGATGAGCGCAAGGCGTCGCCGAACCAACTGGCCGGCTGGCTCGATGCCAGCCTAGGCACCGTGGCCTACCACGTGCGCACCCTCCAGCAGCTCGGCCTGATCGAGCTGGTCGACGAGACGCGGGTACGCGGCGCCGTCGAACACCACTACCGCGCCAAGGCGCGGCCGAACGTCACGGTCGAGGGGTGGGCGGCGGCGCCGCCGATCGCCAAGCAGGCGGCAGTCGGGTCGTCGCTGGATGTGATCGGCGAATACGCGCGCGTGTCGGCGGCCGCAGGCGGGTTCGACCGCGCCGACGCGCAGCTGCGACGCGCCCTCCTCCGCCTGGACGCGCGCGGGTTCGCGCAGCTGTCGAAGGCGTGCGACAAGCTGCTCGAGCAGGCGGAGAAGATCGAGGCCGCGGCCGCGGAGCGGATCGCGCGCGACCCGCACGCCGAGGATGTGGTGGAGGCCGGCCTCGGCGTCATGCTCTTCGAAGCCGTTCGGCTCTCCGGCCGCGAGGACGGGGCCAAGCCGGCGGCGCGCGGCCGGTCGCGTCGCGCCACGACGAGCAGCGCCTGACGGGTCGGGAACCCTCCGGCGCGCCAAGGCAAGGTATGAAAGCGATCACCAGCATCGACGACCCACGCTATGTGAAGGCGATGAGCCATCCGCTCAGGGTGCGCATCCTCGCGATGCTCGATGAACGCCAGGCCTCACCGAACCAACTCGCGGGCTGGCTCGGCGCCAGCCTCGGCACGGTGGCCTATCACGTCCGGACGCTGCTGCAGCTCGGGATGATCGAGCTCGTGGACGAGACGCGGGTGCGCGGCGCGGTGGAGCACCACTACCGCGCGAAGGCGCGGCCGAACGTGACGGCCGAGAGGTGGGCGGCGGCGTCGCCGATCGCGAAGCAGGCGGCGGTGGGCTCGTCGCTGGACGTGATCGGCGAGTACGCGCGCGTGTCGGCGGCGGCAGGCGGTTTCGACCGCTCCGACGCGCAGCTCCGGCGCGCGCTGCTGCGCCTCGATGCACGCGGGTTCGCGCAGCTGTCGATGGCGTGCGACAAGCTGCTCCAGCAGGCGGAGAAGATCGAGGCCGCGGCCGGAGAGCGCATGGCGCACAACCCGCAGGCGGCCGAGTCGATCGAGGCCGGCCTGGGCGTGCTGCTGTTCGAGGCGGCCAGGCTGTCAGCGTCGTCGAGCGCGGCGGGCACAGGCCCCGGGCGCCGCCGGTCCCGGCCTCCGCGCACGCGCAAAAGAAGAGGCGCCCCGGCGACGGGGTCGGTCGTCGCCGGGGCGGGCACCGAGGATGAGGGCCGGTGCGCGACGCACGGTACAGGTTCACCGTTTAGTCCGCTTGAACGCTGACTGAGAGCGTCCGCCGGCCGACAATGTAAGCCCGGGAGAGGCGGGCGGTCGCGTCCGCCGGCCGATGATTCTCGCCCGAATCGTCAGCCCAGCGCGGAACGCGCCGCGGCGATTGCCTGCTCGATCCCGGAGCGGTCGACGTCGAGGTGCGTGACCGCCCGCACCCGCTGCGCGCCGATCGCGTACATCTTCACGCCGGCCCGCTCGAGCGCGTCGCAGAACGCCTCGGCGTCCGGAACGCCGAAGACGACGATGTTGGTCTCGACGTCGGCGGGATCGAGCTCGACCCCGTCGAGCTCCCCCAGGCCCTCGGCCAGCAGCCGGGCGTTCTCGTGGTCGTCGGCCAGCCGGTCGACGTGGTGGTCGAGCGCATAGAGGCCGGCCGCGGCGATGATCCCGGCCTGGCGCATCGCGCCGCCCCACATCTGCTTGAACCGCCAGGCCTCGTCGATCAGCTCGCTCGAGCCCGCGAGCACGGCGCCGACCGGCGCGCCGAGGCCCTTCGTGAAGTCCAGCCACGCGGTGTCGAAGCCGCCCGCCCAGTCGCGCGCCGGCACGCCGGACGCGACCACCGCGTTCATCAGCCGCGCGCCGTCGAGGTGCGCGCGCATCCCCGCGCCGCGGGCGACGGCCAGCACCGACTCCATCTGCTCGAGCGGCCACACGCGCCCGCCGGCGATGTTCGTCGTCTGCTCGAGCGAGACCAGGCGCGAGCGCGGCGCGTAGCGGTCGCCCGGCCGCCGCAGCATCGCCTGCAGCGTGTCGGCGTCGAACATCCCGCCCGCGCCGTCGACCGGGCACAGCATCGCCCCGGAGATCGCCGCCGGCCCGCCGGCCTCGGCGATGATCGGGTGCGACGTGCGGTGCAGGACGACCTCGTCGCCCGCGGGCCCCACGTGCAGCCGGAACGCGATCGCATTGCACATCGTGCCGCTCGGAAGGAAGACCGCGGCCTCGTGGCCGAGCAGCTCCGCGACCCGCTCGCACAGCGCGAGGACCGTGGGGTCGGCGAACGACTGCTCGTCGCCCACGTCCGCCTCCGCCATCGCTCGGCGCATGGCGGCGGTGGGGCGGGTCTGGGTGTCTGAGTAGAGGTTGACCACGGGCGGGGACCGTACACAGGCGCGGGCCTGCCAAGAGGCGAAGCCGGTTACGGGGGCCACGGATGGCCCCCGCCCGGGTCAGAAGCGCCGACCGGATGTCGGCGCAGGCACTACCTATGCGTCTTCGCGAACTTCTTGAAGACGTTGTACGCCTTGCGCGGCGACCCGTCTGCGTTCACGAGGCCGGCGTCGAACCGCGCGCTGCGCGACGCCTCGCCGAACCAGCGGTAGACGTAGAGCTGCGTGATCTTCGAGCGCAGCCCGCGCCGGCGCGAGTCGTACCGGTTGGCGAGCTGGAACATCCACTTCGTGCGGGCCGCAGCGCGGCTCGGGCTGTAGCGGAAGCTCTCGAACTTCACGATGCCGCCCGTCTCGGTCAGCCACACCTCGCCCGGCACGAGCGAGAGCATCAGCCGCGTGTCGGCCGACGTCTTGCGGTTGACGTCCTGGTAGTTGTGCAGGCCCCACAGCCGCGGGCTGCCCTTCGCCTTGCGCATGAACGAGCGCAGGTACGGCGCCATGTTCGACGTGTCGAGGATGTCCGCGGCCATGACCTTGAACTTGCGCGCACGGGCGAGCTTGCGCAGCACGTCGTAGTAGCGGACGGCGAGGCCCGGCTTCTTGTACGTCGGCTGCGACGCGTGGTTGACCTCGTTCCACGCCGAGTACGTCTTGACCCACGGGAACGCGTTGTCGAACCGCGCGAACGAGTTCTTGTACGCCTTCGCGCTCGGCGCGCGGCACGCCTTCGAGCGCGAGTAGCGCTTGCCGTTCCAGCAGCCACGTCGAGCCGTGAAGGTGACGAGCACCTGCTGCTTGGCCGTGCGGGCCCGGTTCATGTAGCCCGTGGTCTCGGCGATCTGGGCGGGGCTCTTGGCCCAGTCCCAGGGAACCAGGTAGCGGGTGCGCTTGAGCTTGAGCGACTGCCAGCGCGCGCTGTCGAACATCGCGGCGCTCTGGTCGCCGACCGCGACGCGGTACTTCGCCTCGGCGGTGGGGACCACGAGGAGCGTCGCGAGCAGCGCGAGAGGGAGCATCTTGCGGAATGCCATGCCCTCCTCATCCCCCTACCTGCCGGTTTGTTGCGTAAAGAGAACCTAAAGATCGGGCCGCCGGCTTCTCTACCCTCTGGATAGACCCGCATGGCGATCGAGGCCGAAGCCGCACACCAGGACCGCGCGGGACGCCTCGCCGAGCAGCGACGAGGCCTCCCCGACCAGCCAGGGGTCTACCTGTTCCGCGACGCCCGCGGGCGCGTGATCTACGTCGGGAAGGCCAAGTCGCTCCGCAAGCGGGTTGCAAGCCATTTCTCAAATCCGACGCTCTTCGGGACCCGCGCGCTGACCGACGAGGTCGACCACATCGAGTCGCTCGTGGTCGCCACCGAGGCGGAGGCGCTGCTCACCGAGCAGACCTTCATCAAGCAGTACAAGCCGCGCTTCAACATCCGCCTGCGCGACGACAAGTCGTACCCCTACATCGCGATCAGCCTCGACGAGGACTTCCCGCGCGTGTACTTCACGCGCGAGCGGCACCGGCGCGACCGCGCCTACTTCGGGCCGTACTCGAGCGCAAAGCGCGTGCGCGGCACGCTCGACCTGCTCGGCAAGATCTTCCTCCTGCGCTCGTGCGAGGGGGCCGAGCCCGGCCGCCACTCCGGCTCGCCGTGCCTGGACTACTACATCAAGCGCTGCGGGGCGCCCTGCGTCGGCTACGTCTCCAAGGAGGAGTACCGGCGCGGCGTCGACGGCGTGATGACGTTCCTCAGCGGCCGCTTCAAGCAGATCGAGCGCGACCTCGAGGAGCGCATGCACTGGCACTCGGGCCAGCAGGACTACGAGGCGGCGGCGCTCGACCGCAACCGGCTCCAGGCCGTCCGCGCGCTGCTCGAGCGCCAGCGGGTCGCCAACGAGGGCGCCGGCACCTACGACGCGGTGGCGGTCGACGTCGAGGGCACCGAGGCCAACGCGCAGGTGTTCCAGGTCCGCGACGGGGTGCTGTCGGACCGCCAGTCGTTCTACCTCGAGAACGAGGGCGAGCAGCCGCCCGCCATCGTGGCCGAGGAGTTCATCCTCCAGTACTACGCCAGCGCGCTCTCGATCCCGTCGCTGATCGTGGTCCAGGCCTCGCTCGCCGAGGGCTCGGAGCTGCCGATCCTCGAGGAGATCCTCGCCGAGCGCCGCGGCGGCGGCGTCGAGATCCGCGCCTCCGAGCGCGGCGGCAAGCGCCGGATCCTCGACCTCGCGGAGCGCAACGCGCGTCTCGCGCTCGAGCAGGAGAAGCTCAAGGCCGAGCGGCGCCGGCAGCAGCGCGTGGAGTCGCTCGACGGCCTGCAGCAAGCGCTGAACCTCGACGCGCTGCCGGTGCGGATCGAGTGCTTCGACATCTCGCACCTCGGCGGCACCCACACGACCGCCTCGATGGTCGTCTTCGAGGGCGGCGCGCCGAAGAAGTCGGATTACCGGAGATTCAACATCCGCGAGGTCGAGCCGGGCGACGATTACGCTGCAATGGGGGAGGTTCTGGCACGGCGGTACGGCCAGTGGAGCAAGCAGGCGGAGCGCTCGCCCTACGACGCGGAGCGCGATCCGTCGTTCGCCGCGCTGCCCAACCTGATCGTGATCGACGGCGGCAAGGGCCAGCTCGCAGCCGGCCTGGAGGCGCTCGAGGGCTTCCGCGAGCGCGGCGTCCCCGTCGTGTCGCTCGCCAAGCGGATCGAGGAGGTCTTCCAGCCGCGCAGCGCTGCGCCGATCCGCCTCCCGCACGACACGCCCGAGCTCCAGCTCCTCCAGCGCGTCCGCGACGAGGCGCACCGCTTCGCGATCACGCACCACCGGATCCGCCGCGACCGCGCGATGACCGAGTCGATCATGGACGACCTGCCCGGGATCGGCCCGGCGCGCAAGCGCGCGCTGCTCAAGCACTTCGGCTCGCCGGACGCCGTGCTCGGCGCCTCGCGCGAGGAACTCGAGCGCGTGCCGGGCTTCCCGCAGAAGGTCGCGCGCGACCTCTACGCCCACCTCAACAAGACAGGCCGATGAGCCGCCGGACGATCCGTGACGAAGATGGGCCGATGAGCCGCCGCCCGACGCGAGACACTGTGTCCGTGAGCACCAACGGCCGCCGGCCGTCGAGCCTTGTCGACTTCGTGATCATCTCCGGGCTGTCCGGGGCCGGGAAGTCGTCGGCGATGAACGTGTTCGAGGACGCCGGCTACTTCTGCGTCGACAACCTGCCGGCCGAGATGATCCGCTCGCTGGCCGAGCTCTTCCGGCACCCGGGCTCGAAGGTCGAGCGCGCCGCCGTGGTGTCCGACTCGCGAGGCGGCGAGTACCTCGCGGCCCTGGCGGGCGTGATCGACGAGCTCGACGAGGCCGGCGTCGTGCACCGCGTGCTCTTCCTGGAGGCCGACGAGCAGACGCTGCTGAGCCGCTACAAGGAGACCCGCCGGCGCCATCCGCTCGTGCCTCACGGCAACGTGGTCGACGGCATACGCCGCGAGACAGAGCTGATGGCACCGGTCCGCCAGCGTGCCGACACGTGCATCGACACCAGCGGTCTGAGCG
>JBKOYW010000197.1:0-7791 GCA_046744275.1 Actinomycetota bacterium | reverse complement strand
CGGCTGCACCGTGCCGCGGCGCCAGTGGGTCGGCGTCGGCATGACGGCGCTGGGCCTGATCGCGCTCGTGGCCACGCTCCCGTCGCCCGACGGCGTACACGGCGCGTTCGCCGCGCCGATGCTGATCGCGTTCGAGGCCGGGATGCTCGCGTTGGGGATCACGCTCGTCGCCGCCCCGCGCCTGGGGGCGCCGTCGCACCACCACGGCGCAGTGCTCGGGGCGGCGGCGGGCGTGCTGTTCGGCGTCTCCGACGTCGCGGTCAAGGCGCTCACCAACGCCGCCGGCTCCGGCGTGTTCGCGGTGCTCGGCTCGCCCTGGCTCACGGTCGCCGCCGCCGGCTCCGTCCTCGCCTTCCTCGCGTCCGCCCGCGGCTTCCAGGCCGGCGACGCCGTGCCCGTCATCGCCTGCACCTCGACCGCCGCCAACGTGACCTGCATCCTCGGCGGCATCCTCGTGTTCGGCGACGCGCTGTCCGGCGAGACGCTGCTGCTGATGGTCCAGATCGCCGCGTTCGGCCTCGTCGCCGTCGCCGCTCTGCTGATTCCGGCGGGTCACGGCCGCACCGCAACGGCGTAACCGCGGCGGGACGACGAACTTCAACTGCGCAGGGTAGGGGAGCGAGGGAGCCGACCGCGCGGGAATAACGTGAAATAGCGCGCGCCCGGCCTGGCCGGATCGCACGTTGTTGCTCTAGACGAGCAATAACGTGCAACAGGCGCGGCGGCGGCGGACGATCTCGCACGTTATTCCCCCCGCTTCCCTCACCTGCGCAGTTGACGTTCGACCACCGCCCCACGGCGACGGCGTAGCATCGACCCCGTGCCCGACGCGGTCGGCAAGCTCGTCGCGGACATCGAGGCCGAGCTCGACGCGCTGGTCGACGCGATCGTCGTCCGGATCCGGGCCGAGGTGCCGGACTTCCGGCGCCTACCGGCGGGCACGCTGTCGCGCGCCGTGCGCGGGAACGTCACCCGCGCGCTCGCCGCGCTGCGGGACCTCCGGCCGCCCAGCGCAGACGAGCTCGAGCGCGCCGCCGCCGTCGGTCGCGAGCGCGCCGAGCAGGGCCTGAGCGTCGACGCGGTCCTGCACGCCTACCGGATCTCGATCAGCGCGGTCTGGTCGCGCTTCGGGGAGCTGGCGCGCGAGCGCGGCACGAACGTCTCCAGCGTCCTCGCGTTCAGCGAGACGCTGTGGCTGTGGGGCGACGCGGTGATGGAGGTCGTCGGCCAGGCCCACCGCGAGGTCGAGCTCCAGCTCGCGCGCGAGGAGCAGCAGCGACGCGACGCGTTCGTGCTCGCCGTGCTGCTCGGCACGATCGACGCCGACGAGCTCTCGCGCGAGTCCGGCGGCTACGGGCTCGACCCGGATCGTGAGTACGTCGCCTTCCGCGCTCGCGCGCTGGACGCCGGCGGGCCGCCGCGACGGCTCGCCGCCGAGCTGACCACGGCGCTCGACCGCGACCTCGTCGGGCTCAGCCACGAGCGCGCGCCGGCGCTGCCGGGGGTCGTGGTGGGCATCGGCCCGCCCGCCCGGCTCGCAGCGCTACCCGGCGCCTTCGCTCAGGCCAGCCGCGCGCTCCAGACCGCGCTCGCGTTCGGGCAGGAGGGCACGTTCAGCCTCGCCGACCTCTCGATCCTCCCGGCGATCCTGTCCGATGAGGCGCTCGGCGCCGCCTTCACCGGCCGCCACCTCGAGCCGCTGACGGCGCTCGGCCGGCTCGGCGCCGAGCTTGAGGACACGCTGCGCGTGTGGTTCGAGCAGGAGATGCGGATCGAGGAGACGGCCAAGGCCCTGCACGTGCACCCGAACACGCTGCGCCACCGGCTGCGGCGGTTCGAGGAGGCGACGGGCGCCAGCCTGCGGCGCCCGGCCGATCTCATCGAGCTGTGGTGGGCACTCGAGCGTCGTCGTTTGACGGCAGTGCGCGAGCGTACGGCTCCAGGCCCTCCTGCGCCCGCGCGATCGCCCAGGCGTGGTTCCAGCGCAGCGCCCGCCGCAGCACCGGGGTGAGCACCTTCAGCAGCGTGCGGTCGGCGTAGACGCGCCAGTCGAAGCGCACGCGCGTGCCGCCGTCGATCTCGGTCAGCGTCCACAGGCCGGTGCCGCGCAGGTCGCCGTCGACGTCGGCGCCGATCACGTAGGGCGGCTCGAGCCGCGTGATCCGCGAGCGGGTGCGCAGGTGGTACGGGAGGCGGCCCTTGAAGTGCTGGCGCGACTCCTTGCCGACCGCCGGCTCGCCGTCGGACTCGACGTCGATGTAGACCGGCTTCCACCACGTCGGATAGCTGCGGGCGTCGGCGATCGCGGCGAACACGGACTCGGCCGGCGCGGCGACGTCCCACTCGTCGACGAACACGTACTCGCGCGAGGCGAGCCGCGGCAGCGCCGGGCGTGACTCGTCCCAGAAGTCGCGGGTGAGCGCGAACAGCGCGCGCGGACCGCGCTTCAGCGCGCCCAGGCGGTGGATGAACTCCTCGGTCCGCCCGGCCGGCCGCAGCTGGACCCGCACTCGTCCGGCGCCGTCGCCGGGCAGCTGCCGGTGCGGCGTGCCCGCCGGGACCTCCATCACGTCGCCGGGGTGCAGGACGTGCTCCCGGCCGTCCATCACGAGGCGCATGGAGCCCTCGATGACCTCGAAGCGCTCGGCCTGCTTGCGGTGGACGTGGGCGCCGTGGATGAAGCCGCGGCTGCGGCCGACGACGTCGAACTCCAGCATCTCGGGGCCGGACTGCCGGATCTCGAAGCGGATGCCCAGGCGGGGGGCGTCGATGACGTTCATGCGCCGACATGCGCAGGCGGCGCCCTACCGGATCACGCGGGGCGCGTGAGCGGCTTGACCGTGCGGCCGGCCGCGGAGTCCTCGATCAGCGCTGCCAGGCGCCGGTCGCGCGTCTCGGCGCGCTTGGCGCTGATCACCCAGTGGATCGCCGCGCGCTGGTAGGACGGCGGGCGCGCCTGGAACCACGCCCACGCGTCGGGGACCGCGCGGAAGCGCCGTTCCTGCTCGGCGTCGAGCGTCGCGTTCCGCCGTTGCTCGTACGAGTAGATCGCGCTCCGGTCGTCGCTGCGCGCCTCGAACGCCACGAGCCCGGCCGGCGTCATCCGGCCCTCCTCGATCAGCTCGCCCACGCGCTTGATGTTGATCGCGCTCCAGTTGCTGCGCGCGCGGCGGGGGGTGAGGCGGTTCGCGTAGCTGTCCGGCCCGACGCTGCGGCGGACGCCGTCGATCCAGCCGAAGCACAGCGCCTCGTCCACCACCTCCGGCCACGTGACGCTCGGCCGGCCCGAGCCCTTCTTATACAAGCCGACCCACAGCTCGTCATGCTCCGCGTGATGGCGCTCGAGCCAGGCTCGGAGCTCGGCTCGCGTGGCGAAGAAGACCGGCTCCATCTGTCGCATTTCTACAAGAATCCGCGGGCGGCGGACCTAGCGTCGGGAGGCATGATCAACCAGAGCCTCATCACCACTCTCGTGGTCGACGGCGGCAACGACGCGATCACGTTCTACGAGCGAGCCTTCGGCGCCGAGGTCGACACCCGGCTCGTAGCCGGCGACAAGGTCATGTTCGCCGCGCTGAGGATCGGCGACCTGCTCGTGACCCTGTGCGACGAGCTCCCAGGCCTGAAGGCGCCCGACCCGGACGCGGACGCATCCGCGTTCGTGACCATCTACTGCGACGACGCGGACGCGCTCCACGCGCGGGCGATCGAGGCCGGCGCGACCGAGCTCACGCCGGTCAGAGACCAGCGCCACGGCGACCGCGCCGGCTCGCTGCGCTGCCCGTTCGGCCACCGCTGGGCGGTCGCCACCCGCATCGAGGACCTCAGCGAGGAGGAGATGCAGAAGCGCATCGACGAGATGATGGGCTGAACCGTGTAGGGCTCGCGCCCGAATGTGGGTATTCGATGACCGGCCCCGATCATGGACGAGAAGGACATCGCTGGTCGCTCGGATCCACGCTTCGAGCTCGAGGCGATCGAACCCGTGCTCGCGGTGCTCGAGGGCCTGCCGGACGCGACCGTCGCCTCCGCGCGCGACGGCCGCATCGTCTTCGTCAACGCGCTCGCCGCCGAGCTGTTCGGTTACGCGCGCGAGGACCTCGTCGGCCGGCCCGTGAGCACGCTCTGGCCCGAGCGCGTCCGGAGCCGCTACACGCGCAACATGGAGCTGTACTTCGCGACCGAGCATCCGCTGCGCTTCTCGACCGAGGTATGGGGCCTGCGCAGCGACGGCTCGGAGTTCGTTGGCGAGATGAGCTGGGGCATCGTCGAGACGGCCGGCGGGCCGCTGCTGCTGGCGATCGGGCGCGACATCTCCGAGCGGCGCGCGGCCGAGTTGCGCCTGCGCGCGGTGGCGGCGCTCGGCGAGCGCGCGCTGACCGGCGACGGCCTCGACGACCTCGCCGGCGAGGCGTACGAGCAGCTGCGCGAAACGTTGCCGGTCCAGCGCATCGAGATCCGCCTCTCCGCCGCCGACGAGCTCGTTTTCGGCGGCGCCGCGGGCTCGGCCGAGGTGCGGCTCGAGCTCGGTGCCGACGACGAGCTGGTCGCGTCGTTCGACCGCGAGATCGACGAGGACGAGACCGCGTTCCTGCGCGCGATCGCCACGATCCTGGGCACGGCGCTGGCGCGGCTGCGGACCGAGGAGCGGATGCGGCACGAGGCGCTGCACGACCCGCTCACCGGCCTCGCCAACCGAACCCTGCTGCGCGACCGGCTCGAGCAGGCGCTCGCGCGCTCGGCGCGCGAGACGCTGCCGACCGGCGTGCTGTTCATCGACCTCGACAACTTCAAGGCGGTCAACGACCGCTTCGGCCACGCCGCGGGCGACGCGGTGCTCGCCGCGCTCGCCGAGCGGCTGCGCACCGCCGTGCGGCCCGCGGACACGGTCGCCCGGCTCGGCGGCGACGAGTTCATCGTGGTCTGCGAGGACGTCGACTGCGACGCCGCGACCGCGCTCGGCCGGCGGATGGAGGAGGCGATCCGGCGCCCGCTCACGGTCGGCGACACCGAGTTCCGGCTGAGCGCGAGCATCGGCATCGCACAGGGCCGCGAGGACCCCGAGGCGCTGCTCGCGGGCGCGGACGCCGCCGTCTACCGCGCCAAGGCCGCGGGCCGCGGACGAGTCGACGTCGCCTGCGCGTGATCCTTTAGATTCCTAGGCCGCTTCCGACGTACGAGGTAGCGTGCCCCTTCTCGCCTTGCTCATCGTCGCGCTCGCGACCTGTCTTGTGTTGCCGCCGGCCGCCGCGGCCGAGACCCGGATCTTCGCGCCGACCGCCGATGCGTCGGTGTCGTCGGCGCGGCCGTCGGTCAACCACCGCGGACGGCGCTGGCTCGTGGCCGGCCAGTCCCGGCTGTCGTATCTGAGGTTCGACGTGTCGCTTCCTGCGGGCGCGACGGTCACGGGCGCGCGCATCCGCCTGTTCGCGACGGCGGGTCGACGCTCGCGGACGTCCCTGCTGCGCGCCGGCAACGGCTGGACGGAGTCGCGTCTCACGTGGCGCAACCGAGCCCCGGTGGTCAGTGGTGTGCTCTCCCGGGACCGTTCGAAACGGCGCGGGTGGCGCACGCTCCGCGCCGGCATCGTCGCGGTCGGCGAGCAGTCGTTCGTGCTTCGCGGCCGCACCCTGGCGCGCTACCGCTCGCGCGAGACAGCCCGCGGCCCGCGGCTGGTCGTGACCTATACGACGCCGGCCTCCCGCTTGACTCCGTCGCCGGCGCCGGACGGTTGCCCGGTGGCCCGGCCGCAGACGGACTGGCGCGCGCCAGGCTCGCGCCCGCTCACGGACGCCGCGGCCGCCGCATGCGTGGCTCGCAACGGCGAGAACCGGCCCCAGAACACCGACCAGAACGCCAAGGCGCCCAGCGCTGCCGAGCTCGATGCGTTCCGCACGGCCCGCGACTCGTACGGCCGCACGCCGGCCGAGTACAACCCCAACTTCGCCTCCGTGACCGGCGCCGCCGCGCAGTACGGCCTTCGCTCGACCGACGACATCATCGAGTGGGCCGCGTACAAGTGGGGCATCCCCGAGGACTTCGTCCGCGGCCAGATGGTCATGGAATCCGGCTGGTCCATGCTGCAGAAGGGCGACCGCCGCGACTGGGCGACCCCCGTCTCCCACCTCTACCCCGAGCTCGCCGTGATCGACGCCGACAGCGTCTGGGAAAGCCTCGGCATCGCGCAGATCCGCTGGCGCCACACGGTCCCGTGGAATCCGGGCGTCGAGCCGCTGCGCTGGCAGTCGACCGGCTTCGCGCTGGACTACTCGCAGGCGCTCATCCGCTACTACTACGACGGCTACTGCGACTGGTGCGGCGACGGCTACACGGCCGGCGACCCGGACGGGGCGTACCGGATGTACGTCAGCGGCTCGTGGAGCGAGGGCCAGTGGTACGCCGACGGCGTCCGCAGCAACGCCGCGTCCAAGCCCTGGCTGCCGATCCCGCCCGCGTCGTAAGCTCCGGCTGGTGCCGGAGATCACGCTCCCCCAGGGCACCGTCCGCTATCGCGACGACGGGGCCGGACCGACCGTCGTGTTCATCCACGGCCTCCTGGTCGACGGCCGGCTGTGGGCGCCCGTGGTCGACCGCCTCGACGGGCTGCGCTGCATCGTGCTCGACCTGCCGCTCGGCTCGCACCGCATACCGATGCGGCCCGACGCCGACCTCAGCCCGGCCGGGCTCGCGCAGCTGATCGCCGACTTCCTCGGCGCGCTGGACCTGCGCGACGTGATGCTGGTCGGCAACGACACCGGCGGCGCGCTGTGCCAGCTCGTCGTGACCCGGCACCCGGAGCGGATCGGCCGGCTCGTGCTCACCAACTGCGACGCGTTCGACAACTTCCTGCCGAAGGCGTTCCGCGGCATGGTGCTCGCCGCTCGCGCTCACCTGCTCACCGCCGCGATCCAGCCGATGCGGCTGCGAGCCGCCCGCCGGCTCCCGATCGCCTACGGCTGGCTCGCGAACCGCGTGCCGGACGAGCTGCTGGACGCCTGGGTCGAGCCGATCTTCTCCGACGCCGGCGTGCGGCGTGACACCCGCCGCGTGCTCGCGGGCGTCGACCCCGAGCTGCTGCTCGACAACACGGCGCGCCTGCGCGAGTTCGACCGCCCGGTGCTGATCGCGTGGGCGCCCGAGGATCGCTTCTTCCCGCTCGAGCACGCCCGCCGCCTGGCGGCGATCTTCCCGGACGCGCGGGTCGTCGAGGTGCCGGGCTCGCGGACGTTCGTCAGCCTCGACCAGCCGGAGCGGCTGGCTGCGCTGATCCGCGAGCACGCGGACTAAGATCGCAGGCGTGGTAGTCACGATCTCGGCGTCCTACGGCGCAGGCGGCGCCTACGTCGGCCCGCGGCTCGCAGAGCGGCTCGGAGTCCCGTTCGTCGACCGTGCGATCCCGAACGAGGTCGCGCAGCGCCTGGCCGTGCCGCTCGCCGAGGCGGTCCGCCACGACGAGACCGCGGGCGGCGTCTTCGAGCGCTTCATCCGCATCCTCGCGCCCGCCGGCCTCGCGTTCGGCGCGCGGCCGTACCTCGAGCACGAGATCGTCGACGAGTCCGCCTACCGCGATGCCACCGAGCAGGTGATCCGCGAGCAGGCGTCGCGCGAGGGCGGCGTGTTCCTCGGCCGCGCCGCCGCGCTCGTGCTCGCGGAGTCGCCGCGCGCGCTGCACGTCCGGCTCTACGGCCCGCGCGAGCGGCGCGTCGAGCGCGCGATCGCGCTCGAGGGGCTCACGCGCGAGGAGGCCGTGAAGCGGCTGGCCGACAACGACCGCGCGCGCGAGGCCTACGT
>JBKOYW010000251.1:0-6211 GCA_046744275.1 Actinomycetota bacterium | reverse complement strand
CAGGGCGTCGACATCAACGACAAGCACATCGAGCTCATCTGCCGCCAGATGCTCAAGAAGGTGCGGATCGACCAGAAGGGCGACACCGACCTGCTGCCGGGCCAGTTCGTGGACCGGCACGAGCTGCGGCGGATCAACGAGAAGGTGCAGGCCGAGGGCGGCGAGCCGGCGCAGTTCGAGGAGATCATCCTCGGCATCACGAAGGCGTCGCTGGCCACGGACTCGTTCCTGTCGGCGGCCTCCTTCCAGGAGACCACGAAGGTCCTCACCGACGCGGCGCTCGAGGGCAAGATCGACCGCCTCGCCGGCCTGAAGGAGAACGTGATCATCGGCAAGCTGATCCCGGCGGCCACCGGGCTCAAGCGCTACCGCACGATCGAGATCGAGCCGACCGAGGTGCTGCCGCGCGGCATCGACGACGTCGGCCTGCTGGAGGGCGACGACCTCGCCGCCGAGCTCGGGCTCGAGGACGGCGAGGGCCTGCAGGGCTTCGGCCCGGCCTTCGACACCGCCGAGCTCGACGAGATCAACGCCGGCTTCGGGACGTCGGGCGGTTCGTTCGACGACATCGGGTCGGATCTCGACATCGACGGCGACGACAAGAAGTAGACGGGTTCCACGGCCTCGCCGCGGTTATCGCCGCGGCGGGGCCGTCGCCCTAGGCGCGGAGCTCGAACCGCGTCCCGACGCTTCGATGTCGCCGGGCGAGATCTCGAGGCGGCGCATGTTCTCGACGAGCCCGTCCGGCGTGAGTCCCGCGTCGAACAGCACGTTGACGTCGCGGCCCGCCTTCTCGATCGTCACCAGGCACGAGAACCCGTGCTCCGCGCGCAGCGCATCGCCGGTCCGCCCGCCCTCGAGGAACCGCGCGGGGATGCTGGGGTCGACGGCCCTCGCCAGCGGATACCGCTTCGCGGGACCCTCGTCCGGCAGCAGCAGGTCGGTCACGTTGTCGACCAGCGTGGTGACCGTCACCGCATCGACGGGTTCGAGCGAGATCGCCTCCATCGACTCCTCCCTTCCTCGAACGGGCCCGGAGGCTACGGGAGTCTGTCAGTCGGCCGGCACGAGCGCCGCGGCGGCTTCCTCGCGCGAGCCGTAGAGGGCGAACAGCTCGGAGCTGCCCGACAGCTCGAAGACGCGCCGCACCGGACCGAACGGGCAGACGACGGCCAGCGCGCGATCCTCGCGGCCGAGCAGGCCGCGGGCCCGCAGCAGCACGTGGAGGCCGCTGGAGTCGATGAACTCGACGTCCGAGAGGTCGATGACGAATGCGCCGACGCTGTCGCGGATCGCTGCGTCGAGGGCCGCTTCGAGGGCCGGGACGGTCTCGATGTCGATCTCCCCGTGAACGGCGACACCGGGCGCGTCGCGCAGGCCGGCGTCGTCGATCCCGAAGGCCCGAGGCCGGCCGGTCACGGCTCGGTCCGGCCCTGCCCGATGATCAGCCACAGCATGGTGTGCTCCTTTCGTCGCCAAGTCGGCCGCTGACCGTAAGGCGACCGCCGCGTGCTGTCCGCCTCCCACGTCGGCGCGGCGACGTCGGAGTGCGGACATGCGCGCGCTGGGTAGACGGTTCGCATGGCCGGCTCCGGACCGTCCGTGATCAGCCTCGTCGACGCCGACCCCGACTTGGCCGACCTGCTCGACGCACACGCCCTCGAGCGGGCGCGTCGCGAGGCGCTCACGCGCGTAAAGCGCCTCTCACCCGGCGAGTGGGACGCGGCCGCCGCGCACGAGCCCGCCGAGCACCATCGCGGATTCCTGATCGTCGACGGCCTGCTCAGCCGCACGGTCGACGTGCTCGGCAGGCGCTGCGTGGAGCTCGTCGGGCACGGCGACGTCATGCGGCCGTGGCGGTGGGACGACGAGGGCTCCCACGTGCGCGCGGAGATCGGGTGGATCGTCCTCGAGCCGAGCCGGCTCGCGGTCCTCGATCACGAGGTGGTGCGCCGCATCGTCCCCTGGCCGCAGCTCGGACTCGAGCTGTTCAACCGCGGCACCCGGCGGGCCCATCATCTCGCGGTCGCGCTCGCGATCGCGCACCACCAGCGCGTCGACGATCGGCTGCTGTTGACGCTCTGGCACCTCGCCGAGCGGTGGGGCCGCGTCCACACCGACGGCATCGTCGTCCCTCTGCCGCTCGGCCACCAGCGGCTCGCCGACCTCGTCGGCGCCCAGCGTCAGTCCGTCACCACCGCCATGGGCGGCCTGACGCGAGACGGGTCGGTAAGCCGGCGCGAGGATGGCGACTGGGTGCTCCACGGCGACCCGCCGGCCGAGCTGCGGCACCACCGGCTCGTGGCCGCTCTGACATGACGACCCGCCGCGGTTCGCGCCGAGACGGGGCCGCCGAACCCCTCGATGCCGACGTTGATCGGCAGGGTCGCTGCGGCCGGGGCCGAAGAGAGGAATTAGCCCCGCCTCAGGAACCAGACGCTAGTCTGCCCCGCTTGCTCGGACTCAAGGCGGGGGCCTTGCGGTCCGATGACAATGGTGTCCTGGCCGAGGGAGCCGGGGTCTTCTTCAGGGGTCTGAACAACACGTGACGTTGAACATCGGGATCATGCTGGCGCTGGCTTGCGCCGTCGCCACGCAACTCGGCTTTCTGTACAAGCACCGCGGCGCGAACGCGGCTCCGAAGGTCGATATCCGGCATCCGCTCCGGTCTGTGAGGTCCCTGTTCGCCTCCAAGTGGTTCGCCATCGGCATGGGCGTCGCGCTCGGCGCCTGGCTGCTGCACGTCGCGGCGCTCGCGTTCGCCCCGCTGTCGGTCGTCCAGGCCGTGCTCTCGACCGGCGTCGTGATCCTCGCCGTGCTTGCCGACCGGCTGTTCGGCTTCGAGGTCGGCGCCCGCCAGTGGGTCGGCGTCGCGATGACCGCCCTCGGCCTGCTGCTGCTCGTCGTCACCTTCCCCGCCCACTCGGGCGCGCACTCCAGCTACTCGCTGGCCGGCATGCTGGCGTTCGAGGGCGGCATGCTCGCGATCGGCGCCCTGCTGATCAGCGGCCCGCGCATGGGCGCCCCGGACCACCACCACGGGATCATGCTCGGCGCCGCCGCCGGCGTCCTGTTCGGGGTCTCGGACGTCGCCATCAAGGCGCTCACCGGCCTCGGCGGCCCGCTCGAGATCCTGCTCTCGCCGTGGCTCGCGTTCACGGTGCTGGCCTCGATCGTGGCCTTCTACGCCTCCGCCCGCGGTCTCCAGGACGGCGAGGCCGTCCCGGTCATCGCCGCCACCTCGACCGCCGCCAACGTCTCCTGCATCCTCGGCGGCATCCTCGTCTTCGGCGATCCGATGCCGACCGACACGCTCGGCATCGCGCTCCAGGCCTTCGCCTTCACGCTCGTGGTCGTGGCCGCGCTCGTCACGCCGCCGCCGATGCGCGCGGCCGAGGCGAACGCGCAGCCGGCGTAGCGGTAACCGGGTCGTGACCCGGTAACCAATTCGAACAACCCGCGGCGTGCGCGGCTCTTATGCTCGCCGCGCGCGATGCCCGACACGATCGCCCAGCGCTTCAGGCTCGCCTTCGGGGGCAACGACCAGGTGGCGCTGTGAGGATCGGCGTCATCGGCGCCGGCCGGATCGGGGGCGGCGCCGCCCGCCTGCTCGCCCGCGCGGGCCACGAGGTGCTGCTCTCGTTCAGCCGCGACCCCGAGCGGCTGCGCGCTCAGGCGGAGGAGGTCGGGGCAAAGGCCGGCACGCCCGCGGAGGCGGCGGCGTTCGGCGACGTCGTGATCCTCGCCGTGCCGTGGCCGGCGATCGACGAGGCGATCGAGCAGGCCGGCTCGCTCGACGGCAAGGTCGTGATCGACACCACCAACCCCTACGGGCGCGGCGGCTGGGAGATCCCCGAGGGTCGCACGTCCACGCAGGTCAACCAGGAGCGCCTGCCCGGCGCCAAGGTCGTCAAGAGCTTCAACACGCTGACCGCCGGCTTCCAGCAGGAGGCCGCCGGCCGCACGGGCGCCGAGCGCGTGGCGATGTTCCTGGCCGGCGACGACGCCGAGGCCAAGAGGCTCGTCGCCGGCCTGATCGACGACGCGGGGTTCGACCCGGTCGACCTCGGGACCGCCGCCGAGTCGGCGATCCTCGAGGCGCCGCGTCGCCCAGGCGCGGTCTACGGCGAGGAGTACCGGCTGGAGGATGCGCGCGCGGTCGTGGAGGCGGCGCGCGCCGGGCGGCCGATCCCGCCCACGCCCGCGTACTAGCCTCCACCGGCGATGAACGCGGAGCGCAGGGCACTGGCCGCGGAGGTCCTCGCGGCCGCGCGCGAGCACGACGCCGGCCAGGCGGACCGGCTCGACCGTTACCGCGTGCTCGAGCCCGAGACCGCCGAGCTGCTCGCCTGGCTCGTGCGCGCCACGAACACCCGGCGCGCGCTGGAGGTCGGCACGTCGATCGGCTACTCCACGCTGTGGCTGGCCGACGCCGCCGCGGACGTCGGCGGCGCGCTCGTGTCCGTCGAGGTCGACCCGCAGCGCAGCGAGCAGGCGCGCGCGAACCTCGAGCGCGCCGGGCTGTCGGCCGAGCTCCGCATCCAGGACGCGGCCGAGGCGCTGCGTGCGAGCGCCGACGAGGAGTGGGACCTCGTGTTCCTCGACGCCGAGCGCCCCGCCTACCCCGGCTACTGGCCCGACGTGCTCCGGACGCTGCGTCCCGGCGGCGTGCTCGCGGTCGACAACGTGCTCTCCCACCCCGACGAGGTCGCCCCGCTCCTGGAGCTGATCGCCGCCGAGCCGGCCGTCACGAGCACGCTCGTGCCGATCGGCGCCGGCCTCGAGCTCGCGCTCAAGCGCTAGCGTCGAGCATCGCGCGGGCGACCTGCTCGGGGTCGTCCCACATCGGCACGTGCCCGCAGCCGCGCAGCGTCACGTGGCGTGCGGCGGGCAGCGCGCGCCGGGCTCGCGGGGCCTGGCGCGAGTGGATCAGCAGGCGGTCGCGGTCGCCCCACGCCACCGTCGTCGGGCACGGCGGGATCGGGGCGCGCCAGCCGTCGAGCGCTTCGAGCAGCTCCCAGAACGCGACCGCCCCGGCGTAGTTGTACGTCCACTCCGTTATGTCCTCGGGCGGGATCCGCCACGGCCGCGAGGCGGCGTGCGAAGAGAGCGCGGTCCGCAGCACGGCACTGCGGGACAGCGTGGCCGCCGCGGGGCGCAGCGCGCGTGACACCACCCGCGTGGTCGTCAGCACCGCCCGCCCGTAGGTCCCCTCGCGGCCCGCGACGAAGCCGACCGGCGACAGCGCGCAGACCGAGCGCACCGTCCCAGAAGCGCCCATCGCCAGCGCGACCGCCCCGCCGAGCGAGTTGCCCGCCACGTGCGGGCGCTCGAGCCCGAGGCCGGTCGCGAACGCGGCCACCGCGTGCGCCAGCCCCTCGACGGTCCGCGGGCCGTGCGGCGAGCAGCCGAAGCCCGGCAGGTCGAGCGCGATCACCTCCCGCTCGCGAGCGAGCATCGGCACGACCGGCCGCCAGACCACCTGGCCCATGCCGAGCCCGTGGAGGAGGAGCAGGGGCGGCCCCGACCCGGTCCGAAAGTGCGACAGATCCATGGTGTGGACGCTACCCGGGAGCCGTGGTGGTCCGATAGGTTGTACGGATCGGCGCATAACCCGCGACGATCCGTACCATGCTGGCGCTCCGTGACCTCCTGCGCGACCTCGAAGTCCGGCTGGTCGCCGGGGAGGCCGGTGTCGACAACGCGGTGCGCTGGGTCCACATCTCGGAGATCGTCGACCCGACGCCGTGGCTCTCGGGCGGCGAGCTGCTGCTCACCACCGGCCTGCAGCTCGAGCGCGCCGAGGTTCAGCGCGACTACGTGGCGCGGCTCGCCGGCCACGGGCTCTCCGGGCTCGGGCTCGGCACCGGCTTCGCCCATCCGGAGGTGCCGGAGGCGATGCTCGAGGCGGCCGAGGAGCACGGCTTCCCGCTGTTCGAGGTGCCGTACGAGGTGCCGTTCATCGCCGTCACCGAGAAGGCGTTCACGCACCTGGTCAACGAGCACTACGCCATCCTCCAGCGCGCGCTATCCGCGCACGAGCGGCTCGAGAGGATCGTGCTCTCCGAGCGCGGACTCGACGGCGTGGCCGGGGCGCTGGCGTCGCTGATCGGCGGCCCCGCGATCATCTTCGACGCCCGCGGCGAGGTGCTCGCCCGCCGCGCGGCCCGCACGCCGCTGCACGAGTCGGCGGTCACGGGACTGGCCGACG
>JBKOYW010000382.1:0-8065 GCA_046744275.1 Actinomycetota bacterium | reverse complement strand
CTCCACCACCGCGCCGCCGATGCCGCCGCCGGCCCCTGTCACAAGCGCGACGGGGCCGTCCTCCGCGGTTCGTCCGGTGCTTGACATCCCTCCCGTCACACGACTAGGTTGCAACCTGTCTACACAACTAGACCGATGCCGCACGGACACCATCAGCCAGTGAACCTCGGCCTCCTCGGCTCGGGGTTCGTCGCCGAGTTCTACATGGACGGCCTACGGGACGTCCCGGGCGCGCACGTGGTCGCGAACTACTCGCGCAGCGCCGAGCGCGCCGAGGACTTCGGACGCCGCCACGAGGTGCCGCGCCAGTACACCGAGGTCGAGGCGCTGTGCGCCGACGACGAGGTGCAGATCGTGGTCGTCGGCCTCCCCAACCACATGCACCTCGACGCGATCCGCACGGCGGCACGAGCCGGCAAGGCGATCGTCTGCACCAAGCCGCTCGCGCGCAACGCCAAGGAGGCCGCCGAGATCGTCCGGATCGTCCGCGACGCCGGCGTCATGCACGGCTACGCCGAGACCGAGGTGTTCTCGCCGAACGTGGTGAAGGCGCGCCAGATGATCGAGGAGGGCGCGATCGGCGACGTGATCTCGGTCCGCGCCCGCGAGGCCCACTCCGGCCCGCACGCGCCGCACTTCTGGGACGCCGAGACGGCCGGCGGCGGCTCGCTGCTCGACATGGGCTGCCACACGATCGAGGCCGCCCGCTACCTCTTCGGCAAGGACGTGGCGATGACCGAGGCGTTCGCCTGGGGTGCCACGCTCAGCCACGCCGACAAGACCACCGGCGAGGACAACGCGGTCGCGCTGATCAAGTTCGCCAACGGCGGCATCTCGATCACCGAGGCGTCGTGGTCCATGAAGGGCGGGATGGAGCTCCGTAACGAGATCACCGGCAGCGGCGGCCGGCTCGTCACCGACTCCACCGCCACGCCCGTGCACGGCTTCATCACCAATCCGGCGGGCTACCTGATGGAGAAGGCCGACGCCGACACCGGCTGGGTCTATCCGATCCCCGACGAGGCGCGCGTCTACGGCTACAGCCAGGAGATGCGCCACTTCGTCGAGTGCTTCCGCTCAGGCACCGAACCGCGGGAGACGTTCGTCGACGGCTACATCGTCAACTGCGCGCTCGACGCCTGCTACCGGTCGATGCAGAGCGGGCGCTGGGAGCCGATCGAGCTCGGCCCGGAGGTCGTGGGCGCGCCGGATCGGGCAGCGGTAGCGGGATGACGCCGACCGCGACGGCCCGCTACATCGACGGCGCGCGCGAGCTGCTGGACCGGGTCGCCGACCAGGAGGCGGAGCTCGAGCGCGCCGCCGACCTGTGCGCCGACGCCATCGGCGCCGGCGGCCTCGTCCACCTGTTCGGCACGGGTCATTCGCGGATCGCCGTCGAGGAGATGTTCCCGCGCTACGGCTCCTACCCCGGCTTCCATCCGATCGTCGAGCTGTCGATGACGTTCCACACGCAGGTCGTGGGCGCCAACGGACAGCGCCAAGCGATGTTCATCGAGCGCGTGGAGGGCCTCGGAGAGGTCATCCTGCGCAACTTCGACCTGCGGCCGCCTGACGCGATGATGGTCTTCAGCGCGTCCGGGCTCGGCGCAGTGCCGATCGAGGTGGCGCGCGGTGCGCGGGAGCGCGGGCTCGCCGTGATCGCCGTCACCTCCCTCGCCGCGACCGAAGCGGGCGAGAGCACCCACTCGTCGGGATCGCGCCTACGCGATCACGCCGACGTGGTGCTCGACCTGCGGACGCCGCCGGCGGACGCCCTCGTGGAGCTCGAGGGCCTGGACACCCCCGTGGGTCCGGGCTCGACGATCGCCGCGGTGGCGCTCGCCAACGAGGTGAAGGTCCGCACCGCGGCGCGGCTCGTCGAGCGGGGGAGCCTGCCCCCCGTGCTGACGAGCGCGTCGGTGGTGGGCGCCGACGAGTCCCGTCGCCTGTTCGACGCGGCCTACGCGGAGCACGCCCGCCGCGCGGCACGGGTGCTGGAGGGTGCCCGATGAGCTGTACGTCATGTCCCATCTCAGGAGGAGGGTCACCGTCCCCATGAGTCTTCGGGCTCGTCCACTTGCGCTGCTCGCGCTCCTCGTCGGGCTACTTGCCCTGGTCGCCGCCGGGTGCGGCGACGACGACGACGACGGCGGCGGCACCTCCGGCGGTTCGTCGGAGAAGAAGACCTACAAGATCGGCGTCAGCAACACCCTGGTGGGCAACGGCTGGCGCGAGGAGATGATCTGCTCCGTCAAGGCCCAGGCGCTCGCCTCGGGCCAGGTCGACGAGGTGCTCGTGCACAACGTCAACACCGACGCGAGCGGCCAGATCGCCGGCATCCGCAACCTGATCTCGTCGGGTGCCAACGCCATCATCATCAACCCGGCCGACCGTGAGGCACTGAACCCGGTGATCAAGGAGGCCGACGCCCGCGGCATCGTCGTCGTGGCCGTCGACCAGGCGGTCACCGCGCCCGAGGCCTACGTCGTCACCAACGACCAGGTCGCCTACGGCCGGCTCGGCGCCGAGTGGCTGGCCAAGGAACTCGGCGGCAAGGGCAACATCGTCGAGATGCGCGGCATCAGCGGCGTGCCCGCCGACGACGACCGCCACAAGGGCTTCATGGAGGTCATCGAGCAGAACCCGGGCATGAAGGTCGTCAAGGAGACCTTCACGGACTGGTCGTTCGCGCCCGCCGGCAAGCAGGCCAACGACATCCTGAACTCCAATACGGCGGTCGACGCCATCTGGACGTCGGGCATCGACTACGTCGTCGTCGACGCGCTCAACAAGGCCGGCAAGGAGGACGTGCCGGTCATCGGGACCGACAACAACAAGTTCCTGGAGCAGCTCCAGGACGGCGCCCCGGGTGCGGCGGTGACCAACCCCGCCACGATCGGCGGCGTCGGCACGGCGATCGCGCTGCAGGCGCTGAACGGCGAGAACCCGGAGAAGGTCACCACGCTCACGCCTGAGGTGTGGGACATGGAGACCTCGAAGGACACCATCGAGGAGTTCTACGACCCGAAGCTCCCGCCGACCTACTCCACGCAGATGATCGTGGAGCCGTACACGACCTACACGCCGGAGCAGCTCACCGGCTGCCAGGGGCCGTAGGCCACTACGCATCGATCCCGGCGCGGGCGTAGGCTCGCGCCGGGTTCCTATGTCTCTCCTCGAAGTCAGCAACGTCGCCAAGCGCTACGGCCCCGTCGTGGCGCTCAAGTCCGCCGACCTCGTCGTCGAGCCCGGCGAGGTGCACGCACTGCTCGGCGCCAACGGCGCCGGCAAGAGCACGCTCGTGAAGATCCTCACCGGCGTCATCCGGCACGACGCGGGCACGATCCAGGTCAACGGCAAGGACGTGCGGATCGGGTCGCCCGAGGGCGCCCGCAAGGTCGGCTTCGCCCCCGTCTTCCAGGATCCGGCGCTGCTGCCGGACCTCACCGTCGCGCAGAACATGCGCCTCACGCGCACCCCGCTCGCGGGCGTGCGCGAGTGGCTCGAGCGGATGGAGCTCACGGTCGACCTGACCGAGATGACGGGCGACCTGCCGCTGCCGACGCTGCGGATGCTCGACCTCGCGCGCGCCCTGGCGCGCGACCCGCAGCTGCTGATGCTCGACGAGATCACCGCGGCGCTGCCGTCGGACCTCGCCGAGAAGGTGTTCACCGTCATGCGCGAGTGGCGTGAGCGCGGCCGCTCCGTGCTGTTCATCTCCCACCGCCTGGCCGAGGTCTCCGCCACGTGCGACCGCGCCAGCGTGCTGCGCGACGGCCGCACGGTCGGCACGCTCGTGCCGAAGGCGGGCGAGGAGGAGAAGATCGTCGAGCTGATGCTCGGCGAGTCGCGCACCAAGCTCGCCCAGGAGATCGAGGCGGAGGTCACCGAGGCCGAGGGGGCCGCAGTCCAGGTCGCGGCGACCGCCGGCGAGACGCAGCTCGAGGTCCGCAACCTCGTGGTCGGCGACGATCCGGGCGGCGTCTCCTTCCAGGTGCGCGCGGGCGAGATCCTCGGCGTCGCCGCGCTCGAGGGCCAGGGCCAGGACCTGCTGTTCGACTACCTGGCCGGCGAGCGCAAGCCGCCCAGCGGCGAGATGGAGGTGGCCGGCAAGTCGTTCAGCCCACACCACCCGTACGACGCGATCCGCTCCGGCGTCGTCCTCGTCCCGGCCGACCGCATGCTGGCGCTGCTCCCGCAGCGGCCGATCCGCGAGAACATCGCCGCGCCGCTCTTCAACCGCATCTCGCGCTGGGGCCCGATCAACCGCGGCGACGAGAGCCGCCGCGTCGCGAACGCGATCGAGCGGCTGTCGATCGACACGCGCGCGCAGCGGCAGGCACGCCGTCTGTCGGGCGGCAACCAGCAGAAGCTCACGATCGCGCGCTGGCTGGCCGCGGGCTTCACCACCATGCTCTGCTTCGACCCCACGCGCGGGATCGACGTCGGCACCAAGCGCCAGATCTACGCGCTGCTGCGCGAGCTCGCGGAGGCGGGCGCCGCGGTGCTGCTGTTCACCTCCGAGCTGCCCGAGATCCAGCTCGTCTGCGATCGCACGGTCGTCGTGTACCGCGGCGCGGTGACGGCGGAGATGCCGGCCGCCGACGCCGACGAGCCGGCGCTGCTGCGTGCCGCGCACGGGCTGGGGACGGAGGCGGCGGCGGCGTGACGACCGTCGAGGAGGCCACGGGCGTCCGCCGTCGGAGGCTGGAGCCGCGGCGCGTCGCCAGCCGGCACGGCTGGACGATCGGCGTCTACGTCCTCCTGCTGCTGCTGATCATCGCCTACATCTGGGCGCTGGCTCCGGTGACGTTCACGTCGTTCGACCTCAAGACGATCGTCATCGGCGGCCTGCCGCTCGCCTTCGCCGCGATGGCCCAGGCGGTGATCGTCATCTCCGGCGGCATCGACCTGTCGCTCGGCGTGATGGTCGCCGTGATCAACGTGATCGCCGCCTCGCTCATGGAGAACGAGAGCTTCGCCACCTCGCTGCTGATCGCGTTCGGGCTGATGGTCGTCGGCATGGTGATGGGGGTGATCAACGGCGGGCTCATCGTCCTCACCGGGGTGCCGGACATCGTCGTCACGCTCGCGATGTCGTTCGTGTGGGGTGGCGTCGCGCTGCTCATCATGCGCACCCCAGGCGGCGGGTCGCCGGCCGAGTTCCAGGCGCTGGGCACCGGCGTGTTCTTCATCGAGTGGATCCCCGCCGGCGCGGTGATCGTCGCGCTCGTGCTGGCGCTGGTATGGCTGCCGATCCGCTGGCGGCGGCCCGGCTTCGCCATCTACGCGATCGGCTCGAACCGCGACCGCGCGTACCTGTCGGGCGTGAACGTGGCCACGACGCGCGTGCTCGCGTACGCGATCGGCGGCTTCTTCGCCGCGATGGGCGGTCTGGCCGCGACGGCGACGACCGGCATCGGGACCCCGTACGCGGGCACGTTCATCACGCTGAACTCGGTCGCCGCGATCGTGCTCGGGGGCGTGAGCCTAGCGGGCGGCAAGGGCGGCCTGGTCGGGCCCGTGGCGGCCGCGTTCTGCCTCACGCTGGTCCCGTCGATCATGGTCTTCCAGGGCATTGACCCGAACTACGGCCAGGTCATCCAGGGTGCCCTGATCGTGGTCGTCGTCATGCTCGGCGGCCTGCTGCTGCTGAAGGAGCGCCGGTGAGCACCGCGGCCACCACACCGGAAGAGCTCGAGCCGCGTCCCGGCCCGGTGCGCGCGGCCGGGTATTACCTGATCGACCGCCCGCTGATCATGCTGACGGTGATCCTCGTGCTGCTGCTGATCGCGTGCGAGATCGCCTCGCCCGGCTACCTCTCCGAGGCGCGCATGGGCGCGATCCTTCAGTTCTCGGCGCCGCTCGCGTTCCTCGCCGCCGGCCAGACGCTGGTGATGCTGACGGCGGGCATCGACCTGTCCGTGGCGGCGACCGCCACGGCGGCGGCGTACATCATGGCCGGCCAGGCCTCGCGCGGGACCGCGACGGCGCTCGCGATCGCGATCCTCGTCGGCCTCGTCGTCGGCCTGATCAACGGGATCGGCGTCGGCGTCTTCCGCGTCAACCCGCTGATCATGACCCTCGGCATGGCGAGCATCGTCAGCGGCTACCTCACGGTGTCCGCGCAGTCGTTCGTCACCGGCGTGCCGCTCGTGCCCGATTTCGTCCGCGAGCTCGCGGTCGGCACCCTGATCGGCGAGGCGATCCCGAAGTCGCTGCTCCTGTGGGCTCCCGTCGCCGCTCTGATCCTGTTCGGCCTCCGCTACTCGGGCTACGGGCGGATGCTGTACGCGGTCGGCGACAACCCGCTCGCCTGCCGGCTGGCCGGCGTGCGGATCTGGCAGGTGCTGCTCGTCGTCTACGTGCTGTGCTCGATTCTCGCCGCGATCGGAGGCGTTCTCTACGTCGGCGTCATCAACGCGGCGGACCTGCAGCTCGTCAACCCGTACCTGCTGCCGTCGGTGGCGGCCGTGGTTATCGGCGGCACGTCGATCTTCGGCGGCGTCGGCGGCTACTCGGGGACGATCCTCGGCGCGATCATCCTCGTGGTGCTCGACTCGCTGCTTACGCTGCTCGACGCGTCGCAGGCGTTCAAGCAGATCCTCTACGGCGTGATCATCCTGCTCCTGGCGTGGCTGTACGCCACGTCGACACGCCGCGTGTAGTGCCGCACGCGCCGCTCGAGACCACGGTCATCGGCTCCTACCCCTTCCCGGGGTGGCTGGAGCTGGCGTCTAGCCGCACGGACGAGATGGGGCCGGACGATCTCGAGGAGGCGGCGCGCGACGCGACGCTGGTCGCGGTGATGGACCAGGTGCGCGCAGGCCTCGACGTGATCACCGACGGCGAGCAGGGCCGGTTCGACTTCAACCTCTCGTTCTACGCCTACCTTGACGGGCTCGAGCTCGAGTCGGCGCCGCGGCGGCGCTGGGGCCCGCCCGCGCACGACCAGCGCGGCAAGCACGCGCTGGTGGGGGAGCTGCGCGCGCCGCGCGGGCTCGGCGCCGTGGAGGAGTTCGAGCGCCTGCGGGAGCTGGCGCCGCCGGGACCGGCGCTGAAGGCGAGCGTGCCCGGGCCGTACACGCTGGCCGGCCGGATCGAGCATCCCGATCGCTGGGCGGTCACCGAGATGCTGATCCCGATCGTGGCCGGCGAGCTGGAGCGGCTGGTGGAGGCCGGCTGCGAGCGGATCACGTTGGATGAGCCCTCGATGTCCTGCTACGCGT
The DNA here is from genome assembly GCA_046744275.1 of Actinomycetota bacterium. GTDB lineage: Bacteria > Actinomycetota > Thermoleophilia > Solirubrobacterales > Solirubrobacteraceae > DASSUW01. The sequence goes on along the minus strand of JBKOYW010000382.1, from coordinate 836 downwards.
GGCGCGAGGACACCGCGCGGATGGTCGACGTGTTCAACCGCACGGTGGCCGGCGTGAAGGGCCGCTGCTACCTCGGCACGCACCTGTGCTTCGGCAACTTCAAGGGTCGCGCCGTGGGCCGCCGCCGGTACGCGCCGATGTTCCCCGCCTTCCTGGGGATGGACGCCGACGAGCTGCACCTCGAGATGGCCTCGCGCGAGTTCGCCGAGCTCGAGGTGATCGAGCAGGTCGTCGCGGCCGGCAAGGACGTGGGCGTCGGGGTGATCGACGTCAAGTCGTACTACGTCGAGTCGCCCGAGGATGTGGAGGAGCGCGTGCTCGCGTGCCTGCGCCACGTGCCGCCGGAGCAGCTCAGCGTGTCGCCCGACTGCGGGCTCTCCCAGACCGCCCGCTGGGCGGCGCGGCGCAAGCTCGAGAGCCTGGTCGAGGGCGCGCGGCGCGTTCGCCAGGTTTAGCGCGTTTCGCCACGCGCTGAACTGGCGAGCCTTCGCGAGGGAGGCGATCTCACAGGGGGAGCGCATGGCGACGATCACGCCAGACAGGCCCCGGCCAGAGCCAGAGGCCTTCGAGCTACCAAGTCAGAACCTGCCGGCCGTCGAGAGCAGGGATCTACCGGAGCCGGTCCCGTTCAGGAAAGTCGTCGGCGCCAGCGTGATCATCCTCGCCACGGCGATCGGCTCGGGCGAGTTCGTGCTGTGGCCGTACATCACGTCCCAGGTCGGCCTTGTGTTCATGTGGGCGGCCGTCGCTGGCTTCCTCATCCTGTTCTTCATCAACATGCACCCGTCGATGAAGGAGCGGTTCACGGTGCTCGACGGCGAGATCGAGTTCCTCGT
>JBKOYW010000464.1:0-4558 GCA_046744275.1 Actinomycetota bacterium | reverse complement strand
GAGCAGGACGGCTGGCCGTTCCCGGTCCCGGGACTGATCACCGACCTCGTCGTCTCGATGGACGACCGCTTCCTGTACTTCTCGAACTGGCTGCACGGCGACCTGCGCCAATACGACATCTCCGACCCGGCGAACCCGCGGCTCACGGGACAGCTCCAGCTCGGCGGCGTCCTGGGCAGGCCGTCCGACGCCGGCCGCGAGCTCAACGGCGGCCCGCAGATGCTCCAGCTCTCGCTCGACGGACGCCGGCTCTACGTCACCAACTCGCTGTACTCGACGTGGGACAACCAGTTCTACCCCGGGCTGCGCTCATGGCTGCTGCGCGTCAACTGCGCACCCGACGGCGGGATGGAGATCGACCCCGACTTCTTCGTCGACCTCCAGCCGGCGCGCGCCCACGAGGTCCGCCTCCAGGGCGGCGACTGCACGACGGAGATCTTCCAGTGACGCTCGCTCACATCGGCGGCGTGCCGGTCGAGGAGGGCGTGAGCGCGCTCGCGCCGGCCGGGGCGGTGCTGCTCTACATGGCCGCGGGGGCTTTCGCGTGGCTTCGGCGTCGGTAGCCCGCCAGCAGACCGAGGCGGCGTTCCTCGACGCCGCGGAGCGCCTCCTGGTCGACGTCGGCCACGCGGGGATCACGACCCGCGCGCTCGCCGAGGAGGCGAGCGCGAACCACGGCCTCGTCCACTACTACTTCGGCTCGATGGAGAACCTGCTCGCACGCGTGCTCGAGCGGTTCACCGACCGCCTGATCGCCCGCCAGCGGGCGATGTACGCGGCGCCCGACGTGCCGTTCGCCGACAAGTGGCGAACTGCGATGCGGTACCTCGATGCCGACCGCGACTACCAGAAGGTGTGGTACGAGCTGCAGGCGCTGGCGTGGAACCGGCCCGAGCTGCGCGAGCGGGTGGCCCACGTCGACGCCGAGTGGCGCGCCGTCCTGAGCGAGGCCCTGGCGGAGCCGCGCGAGCGCTACGGCATCGACATGCCGCTCGGCGCGCTGGTCTCGCTCGTGATCACCTTCAACGAGGGCATGATCTTCGAGCGGCTGTCGGGCATCGAGACGGGCCAGGCGGAGCTGCTCGAGTGGATCGACGGCTGGCTCCAGCAGAAGGAGGAGCAATGACGACGATCGAGGCGCCGCGCGAGCAGACGCGGGCGCGCTACCCGGACGAGGACGGCTACGTCGAGCGCGACGGCGTCCGCATCTTCTATGAGGTCTACGGCTCGGGCGACCGGACCGTCCTGCTGCTGCCGACCTGGTCGATCATCCACTCGCGCCACTGGAAGGCGCAGATCCCCTACCTCGCCCGGCACGCTCGCGTGGTCACGTTCGACGGGCGCGGCAACGGCCGCACAGACCGCCCCGACACGGTCGAGGCCTACGCCGAGCGCGAGTTCGCCGCCGACGCGCTCGCCGTCATGGACGCCACGGCGACCGAGCGCGCCATCCTCGTGGGTCTGTCGGCAGGCACGCTTTGGGGCGCGCTGCTCGCCGCCGAGCACCCGGAGCGCGTGGAGGGCGCCGTCTTCATCGCGGCCGCTGCGCCGTTCGCCCAGCACGCCGTGCGCACCACCGCGCCGTTCGACGAACCGATGGAGTCATACGAGGGCTGGGATAAGTACAACCGCCACTACTGGCTCGAGAACTATCGCGATTTCCTCGAGTTCTTCTTCGGCAAAGTCTTCACCGAGCCGCACTCGACCAAGCAGTTCGAGGACTGCGTGGGCTGGGGGCTGGAGACGGATGGCGCGACCCTGGCGCTGACCTATCTGGGGCGGGAGCTGCGCGATCGCGACAGCTTCAGGGAGATCTGCCGCCGCATCTCCTGCCCGGTGCTGGTCATCCACGGCACGGACGACGCGGTCCGGCCGTTCATCGTCGGCGAGGAGCTCGCGGAGGTGACGGGCGGAGCGTTCGTCGGGCTGGAGGGCTCGGGGCACTGCCCGCACGCGCGCGACCCGGTGCGCGTCAACCTGCTGCTCCGCGACTTCATCGCGCCCCGGCCGGCGCCCCGGACCTGGACGCGAGGACGCCGTCGCGGGAAGCGGGCGCTCTACATCTCGTCGCCGATCGGCCTCGGCCACGCCCGCCGCGACATCGCCATCGCCCGCGAGCTGCGGCGGCTCCACCCCGACCTCGAGATCGACTGGCTCGCCCAGCACCCGGTGACCGCGGCGCTCGAGGCGGCGGGCGAGATCGTGCATCCCGCCAGCCGCGACCTGTCGAACGAGTCCCGCCACATCGAGTCCGAGTCCGCCGAGCACGACCTGCACTGCTTCCAGGCGTGGCGGCGCATGGACGAGATCCTGGTCGCCAACTTCATGGTCTTCCACGACCTCGTCACCGACACCGACTACGACATCTGGATCGCCGACGAAGGCTGGGAGATCGACTACTACCTGCACGAGAACCCGGAGCAGAAGCGCGCCGCCTACGCGTGGCTGACCGACTTCGTCGGCTGGCTGCCGATGGCCGACGGCGGCGAGCACGAGGCCGCGATCACCGCCGACTACAACGCCGAGATGATCGAGCACATCGCGCGCTACCCGCGCGTGCGCGACCGCGCGATCTTCGTCGGCAACCCGGAGGACATCGTCCCGGACACGTTCGGGCCGGAGCTGCCGGCGATCGCCGACTGGACCGGCGAGCACTTCGACTTCGCGGGCTACGTGACCGGGTTCGATCCCGCCGAGCTCGGCGATCGCGAGCGGCTGCGCGCGGAACTCGGGTACGGGCCGGCCGAGCAGGTGTGCATCGTCACCGTGGGCGGATCCGGAGTGGGCCGATCGCTGCTCGAGCGCGTCATGGCCGCCTTCCCCGAGGCCAGGCAGCGCATCCCCGAGCTGCGGATGATCGTCGTCGCCGGCCCGCGGATCGACCCCGCGTCGCTGCCCGCGCACGATGGCCTCGAGGTCCGCGCGTTCGTCCCCGACCTCTACCGCCACCTCGCGGCCTGCGACCTCGCCGTCGTGCAGGGAGGCCTGACGACGTCGATGGAGCTGACCGCCAACCGCCGGCCGTTCCTCTACTTCCCGCTCCGCCACCACTTCGAGCAGAACACCCACGTGCGCCACCGGCTGGACCGCTACGGCGCCGGACGCCGCATGGACTTCGAGACCGCGACCCCCGATACGATCGCCGCGGCGATCGCCGAGGAGATCGGGCGCGACGTCGACTACCTGCCCGTCGAGACCGACGGCGCCGCCTTGGCGGCCGCGCGGATCGCCGAGCTCCTATAGGCGTCGGACTAAGCGGGGACCCCAACGACCTTGCCGGCGGCGCGGTTCTCTTCCATGTAACGGTGCGCGTCGGCGATCTCGTCGAGCGGGAACGCGCGATCCAGGATGTCTCGGTAGGTGCCGTCTTCGACCCGCCGAACGATGTCCTGGAAGATCTCGCCGAAGCTGTCGACGTTGATCGTGCCGCTCTGGAACCGGCTGAGCGGGATGCCGAGTCGCGCCGCCTCGGCGCGGGCGGGCTCGATGTTCCAGTCGCGCTCGAGGAATCCCGAGATGCAGGCTCTCCCGCCCGAGCCGACGGCCTTCAGCGAGTCGCGGATCGTCCGCGGGCCCACCAGCTCGAAGAGCCCGTCGACCCCGTCCGGTGCGATCTCGCGCACGCGCGTCCCGACCTCGCCGTCGTCGATGACGACGTGATCGGCGCCGGCGGCCTGGAGCGCAGGGCGCTTGCTCTCCTGGCGCGTCGTCGCGAGCACGGTCAGGCCGTTGCCCTTGGCGATGGTTATCGCCGCCATGCCGACCGACGAGGACCCGCCGCGAACCAGCAGCGACTGGCCGGGCTCGAGGGCGAGCTGGTCGAGGGAGCCCCACGCCGTCCCGAAGCTCTCGGGGATCGCGCCCAGCCGTGGCCAGTCGAGCGAGGTCTCCACCGGGATCGCCTGCGACACCGGGATCAGCGTGTACTGCGCGTACCCGCCGTCGTAGTCGCGGCCCATCCCGCCCATCGCGGCGACGATCGTCTGGCCGGGAGCCAGGTCGGCGTCCGGGGCCTCCTCCACCTCGCCCACGCACTCGATCCCCAGGACGCGCGGGAACCTCACGGCGTCGTCCGACCCGCCGGCCCGCGTGACCAGCTCGGAGCGGTTGAGGCCGAACGCCCGCACGCGCACGAGGACCCAACCGGGACGGGGCTCGGGCACCGGAAGCTCTTCGACCCGCAGCACCTCCGGACCGCCGGGCTCGTGGACGACGGCTGCTCGCATCACGGCGATCCTAGCCCCGGCGCGCAAGAGTTCGTGAAGCCCAGGTCTCGCGCGCGCGCCTGGTGCGCGCCGAGCGCGCACGTCGCGCCGGGGGGCGGGTCGAGGTCGAGCTGCGCCCGGCGATCATGGAGCGATGCCCATCACCCTCCGGCGCGGGACCGCGGCCGACGCGAGAGCGGCCGCCGACCTCTGGTTGAGTGCTCGCAAGGCGGCGATCGGCGTGATCCCGCCGCCCGCTCACCGCGATGACGAGGTGCGAGCCTGGTTCGCGTCGCACGTCGTCCGCAACACGGAGCTGTGGGTCGCCGAAGATCCGGCGGGCGGGCTGGTGG
>JBKOYW010000387.1:0-3316 GCA_046744275.1 Actinomycetota bacterium | reverse complement strand
CGGTGTCACGGTAGGGCGCGCGCCGAGGTTGGCTACTTGCGGGCGAGCGCCACGAGGTCGTGCTCGGCACGCTCGATGGCGGCGCGCTCGTCGTCGATCCAGCGGCGCGCCTCGTCGACCGCCGTGCGGCACTCGGCGAGCATCGCGTCCATCGGCTCGGTAGCCGCGCCGCCGGGGACGGTGCGCGTGGCGATCGCGGCGACGGGGTCGAGCGCGTGCGAGACGTCCGCGCCCAGCGGACGTCCGAGGATCTCGTGTGCGGCGGCGTCAAGGGCGGCGGCGTCGAGCCCGCCGGCCGCGACGGCGCGGCCGACGACCCGGTAGGCCGAGCGGTAATCGAGGCCGGTGGCGAGGCTGATCGCCTCGGCCACGTCGGCGGCCATCGCGAAGCCGTCGCGCAGCGTGCGCTCGGCCCGTGCGGGATCGATCGTCAGGCTCTCGGCCACCGCGGCCGCCAGCCGAAGCAGACGGGCCGCGAGCTCGACCGAGCCTGCCACCTCGCCGTACGCGTAGAGGAGGTTGTCGGTGCGGCCGGACGGCGTGCGCTGGGTAGCGAGCACGCCGGCGGCGCGGCCGATCAGCGTCCCGGCGCCGCCCCGGAGCACGACGAGCGCGTACGGGTTGCGCTTCTGCGGCATGAGGGCGCTGGCGCGGCACAGCTCGTCGCCGATCCGCACCAGCCCGAACTCCTCGCTGCCGTTCAGCTCGACGTCCTCGGCGAAGCGGCTGGCTCCCGTCGCCGCGATCGCGGCGTGCGAGGTGAGGTCGGCGAGGCCGTCGGTCTGCCAGTTCGCGTCGCGGGTGTGCTCGATCGGCTCGTGGAAGCCGAGCAGCGAGGCGAGCCTGTGGCGGTCGAGCGGGAACCGCGACCCGTTGACCCCGCCGGCTCCGGCCGGGCTGCGGTTGACGTGGGCGAAGTCGCCACGCAGCCGGTCGAGGTCGCGCAGTGCCGGATAGGCGAACGAGAGCAGCCAGTGGCCTGCCGTGGTCGGCTGCGCGGCCTGGAGGTACGTGTAGTCCGGCATGAGCGTGTCCCGCTCGCGTGCCGCGGCGTCGGTGAGCCCGGCGGCGAAGCGCGCGACGGCGGCAGCCAGGTCGAGCACGCGCGAGCGCAGCGCGATCCGGAACGCGATCCGCCCGGCCTCCCGCCGCGGCCGCCCGGCGTTCAGCCACCCCGCGGCGCTGCCGACCCGCTGCTCGAGCACGCGCTCGCGCACGTTGACGAGGTCGCCGTAGCGGGCGTCGACCTCGAGCTCCTCGTCGAGGAGGTCGACCAGCGCGCCGAGCAGCGCGCGCCGGTCGCCGTCAGGGATGGCGTCGAGCGCGACGACGTGCGCGAGGTCGGCGAGCCCGAGGCCGCGGCTCAGGAGCGGAGCGTCAGCGAGCTCGAGCGCGTAGCCCGCCTCGACGAGCTCGGGCGCCGGGCCGCGGCGCAGGGGTCCGCCGGCGCCGAGATATCCAGGGGGCGGCGGCGACTCGCCCGCGGTCATCGGCCCAGCACGCGATCGACGAGGTCGCCGGCGGCGCCCAGAGCGGCCTCCGGGCGGAGCAGGCCGTCGAGTCGTTCCGGCGTGAGATGCACGGCGATGTCGGGATCGCCGGCGAGCGCCTCTCGGAACGTCTGGCCGGCATCGTGGCCGCGGCGCGCGGCGGTGTGGACGAGCTCGTGCGCCCTGCGCGGGCCGATCTCGGCGCCGAGCGCCAGCATGACCGGCTCGGCGAGCACGTAGCCTCGCTGCGCCTCGACGTTCTCGCGCATGCGCCGCTCGTCGACTTGCACGTCGGCGACGAGCTCGGCCCCGAGCAGCAGCGCGACCGCCGCGGCTCCGCAGGCCTGCGGAAGCAGCGCCCACTCGGTCTTCCACGCGGCCCCGTCGCGCTCGTGCTCGCCGACCATCCCCTCGAGCGCCAGCCCGGCGGCCGCTCGGACCACGCGGGCGAGCGTGGCGAGGTGCTCGGAACGCTCCGGATTGCGCTTCTGCGGCATCGTGATGCTGCCGACGACGCCCTCGGTCGCCGCCTCGCTCAGCTCGCCGATCTCGGGACGCTGGAGGTTGTAGACCTCGTTGCCGATCTTCGCGAGCGTCCCCGCGACGAGCGCGAGCAGGCCGACGAGCTCGGCCACGCGGTCGCGGGCGGTGAGCCAGGACGTGTCGGGCACGCCCAGGCCGAGCTGTTCGAGCACGCGTCGCTGGAGCCCGACGCCCGCCTCGCCCCAGGCGGACAGCGTCCCGACCGCGCCGGCGAGCTGGCCGACCTCGAGCCGCGGCCGGGCGGCTTCGATGCGCGAGCGGTGGCGGCGGACCTCGGCGACCCACACCGACACCTTGAAGCCGAACGTGATCGGCACGCCCGGCTGGCCGTGCGTGCGGCCGAGCATGATCGCGTCGCGGTGGCGGCCGGCAAGAGCGGTCAGCGAGGCTTCGATCGCCGACAGGTCCCTCTCGGCGATGGCCAGCATCCGCTGCATGACCAGGCCGGTCCAGGTGTCGGCGACGTCCTGCACCGTGGCGCCGTAGGAGACCCACTCGCGCGCGGACTCGTCGAGGTCGCGCTGGAGGATGCGGATCAGGCCGAGCGTCGAATGCCCGCTGCGCCGCGTCTCCTCCGCGACGGCGTCGAGGTCGACCGGCTGCTGAGCGCGCGCTGCGATCGCAGCCGCGGCGTCGGCGGGGATCACGCCGAGCGCGCCCTGCTCGACCGCGAGCGAGCCGAGCACCGACAGCCAGATCCGCGTCCGGCCTTCGTCGCCGAACAGCTCGTCCGTCTCCGGCGTCCCCCACAGGTGACCGAACACGGTCATGCGCAGAGCTCCCGCAGCGCCTGCCGCACTTCCTCGAGCGCCGCCCCCCACGGCACGACCAGGCTCGCCCCCTCGCGTCGCACGCCGCGCTCGTACAGGCAGCACTTCATCAGCGTCGGCCCGTCGGCGGTGCCCACGACGCGAGGGCAGAAGTCGATCCGCCCGGCCGGCTCGGCCCCATACAGCGCCACGTGGATCTGGCGCGACCGCTCGCACCCCACCAGTGTCCAGTCCCCGATCTCCTGCGGTCCCGCGTCGAGGAACTCGCCGTCGAGACCAGCGCAGCGGCATGGGTACATGAAGGGTCCCGGGCCGCGCGCCAGCGAGCGAAGGTCGATCGGCGCGAAGTCGAGCTCGACCGGCGGCAGGTCCTCGTCGTAGTCGACCACTGCCCGCGCCATCTCCAGCAGCTTCGGCGGCTCCGGCGGGACGACCTCGACGACGCGCACGCGGACAGGCGCGGGCTCGACGATGAAGTTCACGTGCTCGTAGCGGCCCTGCACGACGGTCACG
>JBKOYW010000477.1:0-3684 GCA_046744275.1 Actinomycetota bacterium | reverse complement strand
TCCTCGCGGCGGCCCTGGGCGTCGTGGTGGCGCTCGCGGACGTCGTCGCGGCGGCCCTGCGGCTCGCTGCGGCGGGAGCTGGTGGCGTGGGCGTCGAGCAGCGCCGCGAAGGCACCGTCCTTCGCGGGCCGCTCGGCCGGGACGGCGGCGGAGCGGTCGGTGGGCGCGGACTGGCGCGCGGCGTGTGTGCGGTCGGTGGTCATCACAGGATCGAGGGAGTGGCGCCGGCCGCGCGGTACTGCGCCGCGTTGGCCTGCACGATGCGGACGTAGTTCTGCGTCTCGGCGTAGGGCGGCACGCCGCCGTAGCGCTGGACGGCGCCGGGGCCGGCGTTGTAGGCGGCCAGCGCGCGCGTCACGTCGCCGCCGAACGCGTCGAGCTGCTGGCGCAGGTACTTGGCGCCGCCGTCGAGCGACTGGATCGGGTCGAGCACGTTGGTCACGCCCAGGCCGGCGGCGGTACCCGGCATCAGCTGCGTCAGGCCGCGCGCGCCCGCCGGGGACCCGGCGTTCGGGTTGAAGTTGGACTCCTGCTTGACCAGGCCGGCGAGCAGCGCGGGATCGATGCCGTGCTTCTTCGCGGCGGCGGTGATCTCGGCGCCGAACGGGACGTCGGCCGGCAGCTCGGACGCGCCCGTGGCCATCAGGCCGGCGGTCGCGGCCGTCGCGGGAGCGGAGGCGGTCGTCGCCGTCGTCGCGGTCGCGAGCTGGGAGGCGAACGTGCTCGAAGCGGCGCCCTGGGGCTGCGGGACCGCGACGCCGATCAGCTGCTGGAGCTGGCTCACGCGAGCCAGCACTGCGTCGACGCTCACGCCGTGACCTGCCCGCGGCGATGCACGTTGAGCGCGACCTCGTCGAGCGCGCCCTGTGCCTTGCGTGCCCACTCGCGGTTGTGGTCGGCGTGCTGGCGCTGCTTGAGCTTGTCCATGACCTGGCGGTCACGGGCCGCGGCCTGGAGCGCGGTGCGGCGTGCGGCCACCTCGACCTCCTGGCGGTCGAGGTCGAGTGCCGCCTCGCGGCGCTCACGCTCGGCCCGCTCGATGTACGCCTGGGCGGAGATCAGGTCCATGCCCGACGAGCGGGCCAGGACGGCGTCGCGGCCGGCCTGCGTGGCGGCCGACGCGGCATACGTGGCTTCGCGCAGCATCGCCTCGCCGCGCAGGCGCAGGCGAAGCTCATGCGCCAGATCCTCGCGGGCGCGCTCTTCCGCGCGCTCACGGAGCGACCTGACGCGCTCGAGACGGAACGTGAAGGACGGAGGCTCCACGACCGGTGTGATCGACCGGCGCCCTCGAACCTGTAGGCCCGTCGCGTCACCAGTGACTCAACGCGCAACCGAACGGTTGCGCTAACGTACCGCAGATGACCATCGAGGACCGTTGCCGGTGGGCGGCGATCGACGGGGAGGTCGTCGTCGACGGGACCGTCCGCCACACCTACACGTCCGCGACGGGAAGATCAGCCGGATGGAAGTGGCCACGGGGACCGGGCCGGCCTGATCGGCGGGCGGTCCTTGTACGCTTCGCGCGCCGAGTCGGTCGGCTCGGGCACCGCGGCACCGTGGCGCAGAGCGGTCGGATCGGCGAGGTAGTTCGTTGTCCCGTCGGGGTCCCGGGTGCCGACCATCAGGATCGCGCAGGGGCCGTCGCCGGCGCCGATCGTGATGTGCGCCGTGCCCGGCGGGCAGTGCAGGTAGTCCCACGGGCCCATCCGCCGCTCCTGGCCCTCGACGATCGCCAGGCACTCGCCGGACAGCACGAGGAATCCCTCCTGGTTGCTCTCCGCGTGGTAGTAGCCCGGGGTGTCGCCCGGCCACAGGATGTGGATCCCGATGCCGAGCAGCGTCGAGCGCGCCTTGGGTGACTCGAAGCTGCACCAGATGCCGGTGCGCTCCGCGGTCGACCACCCGATCTCGCTCGCGTTCAGGATCCACCAGCTGTCGTCGGCTGGCTGCAGTCCGGTGTCGGTCTCCTCGATCTTGGCCTCGCGCATGAGGCCGGACGCTACCGGCGCGACGGGAGCTGCGCCGCCGCGTCGCGGAGGCGCGCCTCGGTGTCGGACACGAGGAGGAGCAGCGCGCAGTCGCCGGCCGGCGCCATCGCGATGAACGCCCCGTCGACCGCCTGCTGCATCCACCCCTCCTCGCCGGCGATCTCGATCGGACCGCGTCGCAGGTCCTGCCCGGCCGGCGCGTCCTTGGCGCCCGCGACCACCTCGTCGACGCGTCGCTCGTGCGCGTTGACGACGATCACGGCGGTGCCGTTCTGCGCGTCCGACCGCACCAGGACCCGCGCGTCGTATCCGCGCCAGATCGCGCCCATCTGGCGCCGCAGCTGCCCGACGAACGAGTCGATCGCCTTGCGATCCCCCCGTACGACCTCGAATCCGCGGGGTGTCGGGCCGATGACGTCGCGCGCGCGGACGAGCTCGGTCCCTTCGGGGCACGCGCGGTCGACGCGATTCGCGGACTCCGCGGCTCCGCCGCCGTCGCCGCCGCAGCCGGCGATGCACACCACCCCAGCGACGATCGCAGCGAGACGCCTCATCGCGGTGCGGTGTACCCGCTAGGCGGCGAGATGCAGCGGCGGGATCGCCGAGTGCAGCGGCGTCCCGGGCTGGGACGCCTGCTGCGGCGCGGGCTCGGGCGCCGCCACCGGGGCGGGCTCCGGCACGCCTGCGAGCAGCGCGAGCTGGGTCAACGCGGCGTCGGCCTCCTCGGCGCTCGAGCGCTCCTCGACGTGCTGGCGCAGGAAGCCGCCGATGGGGTCGCGCGCGTCGATCGCCGCGTCGGTCAGCGGATCGGTGCCGCGCTGGTAGGCGCCGATCGCGATCAGGTCGGACTTGTCGCGGTACGCCGCCATGAGGCGCCGCACATCGTCGCCGGCCGAGCGCACCTCGGGCTCCACGACCTCGCCGACGAGGCGCGAGACGCTCGCGAGCACGTCGACCGCCGGGTAGTGGCCGGCGTGCGCGAGTTCGCGCGAGAGCACGATGTGGCCGTCGAGGATCGAGCGCACGGCGTCGGCGATCGGCTCGTTCATGTCGTCGCCGTCGACCAGCACGGTGTAGAGGCCGGTGATCGTGCCGCGGCGCGACGTGCCCGAGCGCTCGAGCAGCTTCGGGAGCAGGGCGAACACACTCGGCGTGTAGCCGCGCGTGGCGGGCGGCTCGCCGATCGCCAGGCCGACCTCGCGCTGCGCCATCGCGAAGCGCGTGACCGAGTCCATCATCAGCATCACGTCGCGACCCTGGTCGCGGAAGTGCTCGGCGATCGTCGTCGCCGTGAACGCGGCCTTGATGCGCACCAGGGCGGGCTGGTCGGACGTCGCGACGATCACGACCGAGCGCGCCATGCCCTCGGGCCCGAGGTCGCGCTCGATGAACTCGCGCACCTCCCGGCCTCGCTCGCCGACCAGGCAGATCACGTTGACGTCGGCGGACGTCGAGCGGGCGATCATGCCGAGCAGCGACGACTTGCCGACGCCGGAGCCGGCGAAGATGCCGAGCCGCTGGCCGCGGCCGCACGGGACGAGCGCGTCGAGCGCGCGCACGCCGAGCGACACCCGCTCGTGGATGCGCGGGCGCTCCAGGGGATCGGGCGGCGGCGCCTCGACCGGCCGCGAGCGGCCGGACGCGACCGGCCCGAGGCCGTCGAGCGGGCGCCCGAGGCCGTCGAGGGCACGGC
>JBKOYW010000486.1:0-5947 GCA_046744275.1 Actinomycetota bacterium | reverse complement strand
CCTCTACACCGCGCTCACGCGCTCGACCCGTGCGCTGGCCATCGTCCACGCGGAGCCGCTGCCCGCCGAGCTGGCGGCGGCTTCCGATCTGCGCGCCGTGTCGAGTGCGGACGGCTGGGTGTCGATCTCGGGCTAGCTCGTTCGTGTAAGGGGTGAGAACAACCCCTTAGGGAGGCATGTGACATGAGCAGAGTGGTCGTGGTGAACCATCTGACGCTGGACGGCGTGATGCAGTCGCCGAGCGGCCCCGAGGAGGACCCTCGCGACGACTTCGAGCACGGCGGCTGGGCCGCCCCCTACGGCGACGAGGTGCTCGGCAGCGTGATGGCCGAGGAGATGGCGAAGGCGCCGGCCCTGCTGTTCGGGCGCCGGACGTATAAGCACTTCGCCGGGTTCTGGCCCAAGCAGACCGACAACCCGTTCACCCAGGTGCTCGACCGGGCGCAGAAGTACGTCGCGTCGACCACGCTGCGCGAGCCGCTGCCGTGGGTCAACTCGACGCTGCTCGAGGGCGATGCCGCGGACGCCGTCGCCGCGCTCAAGGCCCAGCCCGGCAAGGACCTCGTGATCCTCGGCAGCGGCGCGCTGATCCACTCCCTGATGCGCCGGGATCTGATCGACGAGTACCTGCTCACGATCCACCCGCTGGTGCTTGGCTCGGGCCGCCGGCTCTTCCCGGACCCGGGCACCTTCGCCAGGCTCCAGCTGGTCGACACCAAGACGACGACCACGGGCGTGATCATCGCGACCTATCAGCGACAGGAGGACGTCCGATGAAGCAGTACCTGCTCGCCATGTACCAGCCCGAAGGCGACCCGCCGCCGTCCGTGGACCTGGATCGGATCATGAGCGACCTGGCCGACCTGAACGCGGAGATGAAGGCGGCCGGCGCCTGGGTGTTCTCCGACGGCCTGAGCCCCGCGAGCACGGCCACCGTGGTGCGGGTCAAGGACGACGAGACGCTCATGACGGACGGCCCCTACATCGAGGGGAAGGAGCACCTCGGCGGCTTCACCATCGTCAAGGCGCCCGATCTCGACGCCGCGCTCGGGTGGGCCCAGCGGATCGCGCGGATCACCACCCTCCCGATCGAAGTGCGCCCGTTCGCCGAGCACTGATGCCCGAGGCGCCGGCCGCCCACGAGATCGAGCGGGTCTTCCGTGAGGAGTACGGCCGCGCCGTGGCGGTCCTGGTCCGCAGCTTCGGCGACATCGACGTCGCCGAGGAGGCGGTCCAGGACGCGTTCACCGTCGCGTCGGCGCGCTGGCCGGCCGACGGCCTGCCGCCGAGCCCGGCGGGCTGGATCATCACCACCGCCCGCAACCGCGCGATCGACCGCCTGCGCCGCGAGGCATCGCGCGAGGACCGGCACGCGCACGCGGCGCTTCTGCACGCCCAGCACGAACCCATCGAGGAGGGGCCCGTGCGCGACGACCGGCTGCGACTGATCTTCACGTGCTGCCACCCGGCGCTCGCCATGCCCGCCCAGGTGGCGCTCACGCTGCGACTGCTCGGCGGGCTCACCACCGCCGAGATCGCGCACGCCTTCCTCGTGCCCGAGCCGACGATGGCGCAGCGGCTGGTCCGCGCCAAGGGCAAGATCCGCGACGCCGGGATCCCGTTCCGCGTCCCCAACGAGGCCGACCTTCCGGGCCGGCTGCGCGCCGTGCTCGCCGTCGTCTACCTCGTCTTCAATGAGGGCTACAGCGCGAGCTCGGGTGAGGCGCTCGTGCGCGAGGACCTGTGCGCGGAGGCCATGCGGCTCGGGCGCATCCTGGCCGAGCTGATGCCCGACGAGCCGGAGGTCATGGGCCTGCTCGCGCTCATGCTGCTGATCGAGTCACGCCGCCCGGCGCGCACCACACCCGGCGGCCACCTCGTCCTGCTGGCCGACCAGGACCGCAGCCTCTGGGACCGCGAGCTGATCGCCGAGGGCCAGGCCATCGTCCGCGCCTGCCTGCGTCGCAACCAGCCCGGCCCCTACCAGATCCAGGCGGCGATCAACGCCGTCCACAGCGACGGCCCGCCGACCGACTGGGCGCAGATCGTGCAGCTCTACGACCAGCTGCTGACGCTCGATCCGAGCCCGATCGTGGCCCTCAACCGCGCCGTCGCAGTGGCGGAGGTCGACGGGCCAGAGGCCGCGCTCGCTCTCGTCGACGAGCTCGACCTCGACCGCTACCACCTCTTCCACGCCATCCGCGCGAACCTGCTCGTCCGCCTCGGCCGGACCGCAGAGGCCGCGCACGCCTACGACGCCGCGATCGCCCGCACCGAGAACGCGGCCGAGCGCGAGTTCCTTCAGCGCCGCCGCGACGCGGCCAACGGGTCATGATCACGTCCGGGACGCGCGGGACGTTGTAGGGACGTGTACAGAACTCTTCACCCCAGCCCGGTCGGCGACCTGCAGCTTCACGCCGACGCCGAAGGCCGTCTGACCGGCCTCTACCTCCGCCACGACGGGTCGGGCGGCGCCGGCCCGTTCGACGCCGCCCACGAGCAGCTCGACGCCTACTTCGCCGGCGAGCTCGAGGCCTTCGACCTGCCGCTCGCGCCGCACGGCACGCCGTTCCAGCTGCGCGTGTGGGACGAGCTCACACGGATCCCCTTCGCCGAGACGATCTCCTACAAGGAGCTGGCGCTCCGGCTGGGCGACCAGAAGCTGGTCCGCGCGGTCGGGCTCGCGAACGGCCGCAACCCGCTGTCGATCGTCATTCCCTGCCACCGCGTCATCGGAGCCGACGGGACGCTGGTGGGCTACGGAGGAGGGCTCGAGCGGAAGCGCTGGCTGCTCGACCACGAGGCTGTCGCCTCCGGCCGGCGCCTGGCGATCGGCTAGAGCCGACCGTCAGGTCACCAGGTCGAGTCGAACGTGCCCGGACGCGAGACCGGCGGCAGCTCACGCACCGTGGGGAGCGTGAACGTGTGCGCGGTGACGACCGGGGGGCGCGGGGTGACGGTGACGGTCATAGGAGTAGATTCCCACCGCGGGCGGATGGTCTATAGGGCGCTGGCTGGCCTCTTTCCCTACGGCCTTCCGCCGGGGGTGTACGGCCAGCCCTACCCCGTGTTCCGGAGCCCCGCAGCGATGCCCGTGATCGTGGCCATCAGCGCGTCGCCGACGGCGGAATCGCCGGCCCGTGAGCGCGCCAGCAGGGCGACCTGCAGGTGCGACAGCGGGTCGACCCAGTGGTTGCGGTGGCTCAGGCGGTCGCGCAGCGCGGGCGCGCCGTCGAGCAGCGCATCGCCGTCGCGGATCGTCAGCAGGCGCGCGACCACCCGCGAGTGCTCGGCCTCGAGCTCCGGCCAGAAGCGGTCGGCGAGGTCGTCGTCGACCAGCGCGAGGTAGCGCCGGCCGACCGATAGGTCGACCTTGAACAGCGCCATCTCGAGCGTCGAGCACGCCATCCGGAAGAACGGCCACGACCGCCACATCTCGCGCTGGAGCTCGAGGTCGCCCTCCTCGAGCGCGGTGCCGGCGCCGAACCAGGACGGGAGCAGGATCCGGTTCTGCGTCCAGGCGAACACCCACGGGATCGCTCGCAGGTCCTCCAGCCGCCCACCGGCGCGGCGCGACGCCGGCCGCGAGCCGATCGTCAGCTCGGCCAGCTCGTCGACGGGCGACACCTGGCGGAAGAACTCCACGAAGCCGTCGCGCTCGACCAGGCCGCGGTAGACGCCGCACGAGCGGCCCGCGGCGCGGTCGATTTCGCCGCGGAAGGCGTCCGGCACGCCGCCGGCGGCCGTGGCGCGGCCGAGCAGCAGCGCCGACACCTGCTGCTCGAGCGAGCGGCCGGCCAGCTCGGGATCGGCGTACTTGGCCGAGATCACCTCGCCCTGCTCGGTGATCCGCACGCCGCCCTCCAGCGAGCCCGGCGGCTGAGCCAGGATCGCCTGGTGGGCGGGCGCTCCGCCGCGCGACGGCGATCCGCCGCGGCCGTGGAAGAACGTGACCTCGATCCCGTGCTCCGCCCCCTGCGCGACCAGCCGCTCCTGCGCGCGGTAGATCGCCCACTGGCTGGTGAGGAAGCCGGCATCCTTGGCCGAGTCGGAGTAGCCGAGCATGATCTCCTGGCGGTCGCCGTGGCGGCCTAGGTGCTCGCGATAGGACGTGTCGCCGTAGAGCGCCGCCATCGTCGCGGGCGCCTGCTCGAGCGCGTCGAGCGTCTCGAACAGCGGCGTGATGTGCAGCAGCGGCTCATCGGGTCCCGCCAGCCCGGCGCGGCGCGCAAGCCAGAGGGCGCCGAGCACGTCGGACGGCTCGTGCACCATCGAGATGACCAGCGTGTCGGCGGCGGCGCTGCCGTAGCGCCGCGCGGCGGCGCTGAGCGCGTGCAGCGCCTCGGTCGGCGGGCAGGTGGGGCCGAAGCGGTCGGGCTCCGCGGCGGCGATCCGGGCGTCGAGGATGCGCCGCCGCCCGGCCTCGTCGGCGTGGTCGAGGTGCGGCTCGTCGCGCCGCACCGAGTCGTTGATCGCGTCGGCGTTGAGCCGCACGTCGAGCCGCGCGAGATGGAGCCCGAACGCGCTGACCTGGCGAAGCAGGTCCTTCACCGCGCCGTCGGCGACCGGCCCGCCGCCGGCGGCGTCGCGGACCAGCTCGATGTCGCGCCGCAGCTGGCCGGCGTCGCGGTAGGCGAGCGGGCTGTCCGGCTGCTCGCCGGTCATCGTGAGCCGCTCGGAGATGTAGTTGAGCTTCGCCCGCACGGGCTCGTGCCGGCGGCGCTCGCCGAGCCGGCGCGTGACGTCGGGCATCAGCGAGGCGTCGCGGCGCAGGCTGGCCTCGAGCGCGGCGCGGCCCGCGCCCATCTCGTCCGCGCTCTGCGACGAGCGCGAGGCCAGGCGCTCGACGCGGTCGATCAGCAGCCGCATCGCGACGCGGCGGTGGAGGTCGACTGTGGTGGTGAACGTGGCGGCGGTCACGCCCGGGTGGCCGTCCATGTCGCCGCCCGCCCAGCTCGAGAAGCGGACGGGAGCGATCTCGAGCGGCTGGGCGCCGAAGCAGCGCTCGAGCTCGCGCACGAGTTCGGGGACGGCGTCGAACAGGACGCGGTCGAAGAAGTGCAGGTTGCGCCGCACCTCGTCGTCGACCTGCGGCCGCGCGCGGCGGACCTCGGAGGTCTGCCACCACAGCGCGAGCGACTCGCGGATGCGGTCGACCACGCGCGCCTTGGCTGCCGGCCCGAGGCGCTCGTCGTCGAGCTCCGCGAGCCAGGAGCTGACGTCGCCGGCGTGCTCCATGACCGACCAGCGCGTCGCCTCGGTGGGATGGGCGGTCAGCGTGAGGTCGAGCCGGAGGTCGTCGAGCGCGCGGGCGGCGGCCTTCGAGGAGCGGGCTCTGAGCCGCTCCGCCGCCTCGGCCAGCGACTCACGCTGCGGCGGGCCCTCGGCACGCTCGTAGCCGCGGCGGCGGCGCACGCGCTCGCGCGTCTCGGCAAGGTTGGCCAGGTGCAGCTCCATCGAGCAGGCGCGGATGACGTCGAGCGAGTCGCCGGCGAGGATCTCCTCCACGAGGGCGGCGGTCTCGGCTCCGCCCTCACCGCCGCGGGCGCCCGCCGCGGCGTGGCGCAGCCGGACGACCGCGCTGCGCAGCGCCTCGCCGCCCTGGCGGGCGATCGTCTCCTCGAGCAGCTCGGACAGCAGCCGGGTGTCGCGGTCCAGGCCGCTGTGGGAGGGAGCGTCGGCGATCGTCATGGGCCGCGCTACAGCTTGGCAACCGGCGCGCCGCGGCGTGTTTCGGAGACGCTGTAGGGCATGCGCCGGCTCGTCGCGTGGCTGCTCGTCGCCGGCTGCGCCGCCTGGGTGGCGGTCCGGCTGCTTGGGCTCGAGCGCGGGTTCCCGCTCGTCCCGCTGGTGGCTTTCACGCCGCTGGCCGCCGCGATGGCCGTGGTGGTGGTCGCGGTCGCCGCGCTGCTGCGCCAGCGCGCGGTGGCGCTGGTGGCGGCGGTCC
>JBKOYW010000442.1:0-3859 GCA_046744275.1 Actinomycetota bacterium | reverse complement strand
GCTACGCGCTGCCGCCGGCCGCGCTCGGCGCCGTCGCGGGGGCCGCCGCCTGGGCGTTCACGCCGGCCGGGCCGTGGGTGCTCCCCGCCGCGCTGCTGCTCGGCGGCTACGGCTGGCTGCGCTACCGGTCCGCCGGCTGGCGGCTGACCGAGGGCCGGCTCACGATGCGCTCATTGCGGCTCGCGCGCACCACCGTTCTCGGCCCGGCGAGCCACCGCGAGTGGCACGAGATGAGCCAGAACCCGCTCCAGCGCCGCGCCCGCCTCGCCGACCTGTTCGTCGCCTTCGGCAAGCAGACCGACGCCCGCGTACGCCATCTCGAAGCGGCGACCGCCGCCGGCCTGTACGACCGCCTCAGGTGACGCCGTCGAGCGCGACCTCCATGAGGCTCCTGGGGATCGTGTCCTGGTCGATCAGGTCGTCGTTCCAGACCGTGAACAGCGTCAGCCCCTCCTCCGGTATGTACGCCAGCTCGGTGTGGAAGCCGGGCATGCCGCCCAGGTGGCCCCACGCCTCGCGGCCGTCGACCTCGAAACGGCCGAGGCCGAGCCCGTAGGCGTCCCCGAGAGCGTCGCTGGGCCGGAAGTCCGTCATCTCGTTCAGCGAGTCGCTGTCGACCACCTCGCTCGCGAAGAGGCGATCGGCCCACCGCGCCATCGCCTCGGCGGAGCCCGCGTAGCCTCCCGACGTCCACGCGGCGGTGGCCAGCGAGGTCGACGGGACCATCCGCCCGTCGCCGAACGGGCGCGGGTCCCCAGCGCCGCGCGGGTACACGTAGCCGCGCGCCGGCTCGCCCTCCACGCGCTGGTCCGGCTGCAGGGCGATCCCGGGCTCCGTGTCGCGCAAGAGGGGGAGCCAGCCGGCGCCCGCGGCGCGGCGCAGCGCCAGCCCGGCGACCACGAAGCCGGAGTTGTTGTAGACGTCCGAGTCCTCCGGGTGGGGCGGGCTCACCGCGGCGAGCCAGTCCGCCGGCCGGAACCGCCGCGCAGGCCGGCGGACCTGGGCCAGGTAGAACGTCTCCGGCGCGTCCTCGATCCCGCCGTTGTGCCCGAGCAGGTCGCGGAGCGTCTTGGAGCGCTTCCCCGGCCACTCCGGCACCCACCTGCGCACGGGATCGTCGAGCGACAGGCGCCCCTGCTCGGCGAGCCGGAGCGCGAGCGCCGCCGTGATCATCTTGCCGACGCTCGCGTACGCGACAGGCGTCTGCGCCGTCATCGCCCGGCCCGACTCGAGGTCCGCCTTCCCCCACGCCCCGGACCACACGAGCCCGCCGTGCCGGTACAGGGCGGCGGCCGCGCCCGGCACGCCGAGCTCACCGGCGCGCTTGGCCAGCTCGGAGTCGAGCCTCTTCGGCAGGTCGGGACGTGCGGCCCGCTCCGCGCCGCCCCCGCAACCGGCTGCGATCAGGGCTGCCATCAGTCCGCAGAGCAGACCGCGCAGCGGCATCGGCCGACCGTACTAGGTGATGCCGAGGCGATCCAGCAGCGTCTCGTCGCCGCGCCAGGAGCGCCGCACGCGCACCGACAGGTCGAGGTGGACGCGCTTGCGCAGCTCGCGCTCGAGCTCGCGCCGGGCGGCCATCCCGATCGACTTGATCATCCGCCCGCGGGCACCGATGAGGATGCCCTTCTGGGACTCGGTCTCGACCCACAGGAACCCGTGGACGACGACGAGGTCGTCCTGCTCGTGGATCTCGTCGACCTGCACCTCGACCGCGTGCGGGACCTCCTGGCGCGTGCGGTGCAGGACCTGCTCCCGCACGAGCTCGGCGAGCAGGACGTGCTCGGGCTGGTCGGAGATCTCCTCGGGCGGGAAGTAGAACGGGCCTTCGGGCAGCAGCTCGGCGAGGTGCTCCACCAGCGCGCCAACCCCGCGGCCGGTGCGTGCGGAGACCGGGAACACCTCGGCGTCGCCGCCCATCAGGTCCGACGCCGCCTGCAGCGCGAGCACCGTGCGCGGGCGGTCGAGCCGGTCGACCTTGTTGACCGCGACAACCACCGGGACGGTCGCGGTCGAGAGCGCCTGCGCGATGAACACGTCGCCCGGTCCGCCGACGCCCTGCTCCCCGTTGACCACGAACAGCGCAGCGTCGGCCTCCGACAGCTCGGACTCGACGCGGTGCTGCATCCGCTCGGTGAGCGCGTCGCGCGGGCGCTGGACGCCCGGGAGGTCGGTCAGCACGAGCTGGAAGCGCGCCGGCGCCGTGACCACGCCCCGGATCGCCCGCCGCGTGGTCTGCGGCTTGTCGGACACGATCGCGACCTTGTGACCGACCATCGAGTTGACAAGCGTCGACTTGCCGACGTTCGGCCGGCCGGCAAGCGCGACGAAGCCGGATCGCGTCATCGCAGCCAGGTCATGATCTCGGCCTGGACGGCGAGCATCTCGCCGTCGTCGGTCTCGTGGTCCATGCCGGTGAGGTGCAGAACGCCGTGCACGACCGCCTCCAGCAGATCCTCGGTGTGCTCCGGGCAGATCACCACGTCCCCGAGCTCGCGCGGGCCGACCGGCGAGCCGTTCTCGTCGACCGGGAACGAAAGCACGTCGGTCGGACCCTCCTTGCCGCGATGCGCGTCGTTCAGCTCGGCGATCAGCGCCGCGTCGACGAACTGGACCGCGAGATGGCCGTCATCGATCCCGGCCGAGGCGGCGGCCAGCGAGCACGCCTCGACCACCTTCGCCGCCGGCAGACCGGCGCCGATCACGTCGACGTCGAGCACTAGATGGTCGATCGCGCGGTCGCGGGGGTCGTGCGATCGGCCATCAGGCCGTGCGGCGGCGCTCGGCGGGCCGCAGCTCCGACGCGGAGCGCTTGGCGTGCTCGTCGTAGGCGGCGACGATCCGCTGCACGAGCTTGTGACGCACGACGTCCTCGCCGCCGAACTGCACGAACTCGACGCCGTCGACGCCGTCGAGGATGTCGTTGACCACGATCAGGCCCGACTTCTGGTCGCGCGGGAGGTCGACCTGCGTGATGTCGCCGGTCACCACCATGCGCGAGCCGAAGCCGAGCCGCGTCAGGAACATCTTCATCTGCTCGGGCGTCGTGTTCTGGGCCTCGTCGAGGATCACGAACGAGTCGTTCAGCGTGCGGCCGCGCATGAACGCCAGAGGGGCGACCTCGATCACGCCCTTCTCGAGGTGGGCGGCGACCTTCTCGGCCTCCATCATGTCGTGCAGCGCGTCGAACAGCGGGCGCAGGTACGGGTCGACCTTCGCCATCAGGTCGCCAGGGAGGAAGCCGAGCCGCTCGCCGGCCTCGACCGCGGGGCGGGTGAGGATGATCCGGTTCACCTCGCGCCGCGCCAGGGCGGCCGTCGCCATCGCGATCGCCAGGAACGTCTTGCCGGTGCCGGCGGGCCCGATGCCGAACGTGACGGTCGAGCGGCGGATCGCGTCGACATAGCGCTTCTGGTTGACCGACTTCGGCGTCACGCGCAGGTTGCGATGGCGCCACACAACGTCGTCGAGCACCGTCGAGGGCGACTCGCGCTGGTCGAGCACGCGCGCGACCGACTCGATCGTCGCCGGCCCGATGTCGTGGCCGCGCTCGACCATCGAGGAGAGCTCCCGGATCACGGTCGCGCCCGCGTGCACCGCCTCGGCCTCGCCGTCGAGCGTGATCACGTTGCCGCGCAGGAACACCTCGCAGTCGAGGTGGCCCTCGAGCGTGCGCAGGATCGCGTCCTGGGTGCCGGCCAGCTCGGCCGCCACCTCGTTGGAGAGCTCCAGTTGGCGGCGGGCCATCAGTGCTGGAGGGCCTCCTTGACCTTGCCCGAGACGCGCTTGCCGTCGGCGCGGCCGCCGGCGGCGGTCATCACGTGCTTGATCGCGCGGCCCATGTCGCGCGGGCCTGCGG
>JBKOYW010000109.1:0-4892 GCA_046744275.1 Actinomycetota bacterium | reverse complement strand
GGCGGAGAGCGCGAACGCAAGCGTGATGGCGGTGAGGAGGCGGAACGGCATCGCGGGGCAAGTATTCACAACACCGCATCGGTCGGGAAGGATCGGCCAGTCGGTCGCCTGGACGGCGACCGTCCCATCCAGGCGACGGCCGGACGCCGTCGCAGGCAACAATCCCGGTATGCCGACCTACATCATGCTGTCGACGCTCACGCCCGAGGGCGTGCAGACCGTCAAGAACAACCCGTCCCGCATCCGCGAGGTCAACCAGGAGGTCGAGCAGCTGGGCGCGACCGTCAAGGCCCAGTGGGCGACGCTCGGCCACTTCGACTTCGTGAACATCGTCGAGGCGCCGGACGAGAAGACGATGGCGCGCGTGTCGCTCGAGCTCGGATCGCGCGGCACCGCCCACTACGAGTCGCTCGCTGCGATCCCGATCGACGACTTCATCGCCTCCCTGTGACCAAGGTCCTCGTCGTCGGTGGCGGCGGGCGCGAGCACGCGATCGTCCGCGCGCTCAAGCGCTCGCCGCGGCGTCCGGAGGTGCTCTGCGCGCCGGGTAACGCGGGGATCGCGGGCGACGCCCGGATCGTCGACGGCGACGACGTCGTGGCGCTGGCGGCGGCCGAGGGCGTCGACCTCGTGGTGGTCGGGCCGGAGGCGCCACTCGTGGCCGGGCTCGCCGACGACTGCGCGAGGGCGGGCGTGGTCTGCTTCGGCCCGTCCGCGGCGGCCGCGCGGCTCGAGGGCTCGAAGGCGTTCGCGAAGGAGCTGATGGCGGCCGCCGGCGTGCCGACCGCCGCCCATGCCGTGGTCGAGACCGTCGAGGACGGCCTCGCCGCGGTCCGGGGCTACCCGGCGGTGATCAAGGCCGACGGACTCGCGGCCGGCAAGGGGGTCGTGATCGCCGAGGACGAGGCAGCCGCCCGCGGCGCGCTCGAGGCGATGCTGGTCGAGCGGCGCTTCGGCGACGCGCCTGTCGTGGTCGAGGAGTTCCTCGAGGGCTCCGAGCTGTCGCTGCTGGCGATCTGCGACGGCGAGACCGCCGTGCCGCTGGCGCCGGCGCGCGACTTCAAGCGCATCGGCGACGGCGACACCGGGCCGAACACCGGCGGGATGGGCTCGTACTCGCCGGTCCCGGAGGTCGACGCCGCGATGGTGGACCGCATCCGCGCCGAGGTCCAGCAGCCGGTCGTGGACGAGCTGGCCCGCCGCGGCACGCCGTTCCACGGTGTGCTGTACGCGGGCCTGATGCTGACCGCGGGCGGCGTGCAGGTGCTCGAGTTCAATGTGCGCTTCGGCGATCCCGAGACGCAGGCGGTGCTCCCGCGGCTACGCTCGGACCTGCTCGACCTGCTCGAGCGCGCCACCGTTCCCGGCGGGCTGGCCGGCGCCGCGCTCGAGTGGGACGCGCGCTCGGCGGTCACCGTCGTGCTCGCCTCGCGCGGCTACCCCGCGTCCTCGTCGTCGGGCGACGTCATCACCGGGCTGGAGGAGGTGCCGGCGGGCGTCGAGGTCACGCACGCGGGCACCGCCGAGCGCGACGGCGCGGTGGTCACCGCCGGCGGCCGCGTCCTGAACGTGACCGCGCTCGGAGACGGGACGCAGTCCGCCCGCGAGCGCGCGTATGCTGCCGCCGACGTGATCGCGTTCGACGGCCGCCAGCTGCGCCGGGACATCGCCGCATGAGCGGCCACGAGCCGGTCGCCGAGACCTCGGTCGAGGCGGAGTTCGAGGGCCTCGAGGTCAACGCTCCGCAGGTCGGGATCGTGATGGGCTCCAAGAGCGACATGCCCGCGATGGAGGCGGCCGCCGAGGAGCTGCGCAAGCGCGGGATCCACCACGAGGTGCGCGTGATGTCGGCCCACCGCGAGCCGGACACCGTCGCGGGCTACGCCAAGAACGCGCAGATGCGCGGCCTGCGCGTGATCATCGCCGGCGCCGGCCTGTCGGCCGCGCTGCCGGGCGTCGTGGCCGCGCACACCGACCTGCCGGTGATCGGGGTGCCGCTGACGTCGTCGAAGTCGGTCGCCGGCGGGCTCGACGCGCTGCTCTCGATCGCCCAGATGCCGCCGGGCGTGCCGGTGGCGTGCGTGGGCGTCGACAACGCGCGCAACGCTGCGGTGCTCGCCGCCCGGATCCTCGACTGCTGATCCCCGCCTCGTACGATCCCGGGCTGTGATCGCCCGCTACACCCGCCCGCAGCTCGGCGCGATCTGGACCGACGAGGCCCGGATGACGGCCTGGCGCGACGTGGAGGTGGCGGCCGCGGAGGCGCTCGAGGGACCCACGGAGGCGGACCTCGACGCGATCCGTGGCGCCACGTTCACGGTCGAGGCCGTGAAGGAGCGCGAGGCGGTCACCGACCACGACGTGGCCGCGTTCGTCGACGTGCTGTCCGCCTCCGCAGGCCCGGCCGGGCGCTGGATCCACTTCGGCCTCACCTCTTCGGACGTCCTCGACACCGCGCTCGCGCTCCAGCTCCGCCGGGCCGGCGACGTGATCCTGCCGGGCGCCCGCGAGCTGGCCGCCGCGCTCGCCGAGCAGGCGCGGGCGCACGCGGACACGCTGTGCGTGGGCCGGACCCACGGCGTCCACGCCGAGCCGACCTCGTTCGGCCTCAAGCTTGCCGGCTTCGCGCTCGAGGCACACCGCAACGCCGAGCGTCTGCAACGCGCGTTCGCGCAGGCCGCCACCGGCGCCATCTCCGGCGCGGTCGGCACGTACGCCTCGCTGGGCCCGGAGTACGAGGCGCGCGTGCTCGACCGGCTCGGCCTCGCCGCCGAGCCGGTCTCCACGCAGGTCGTGCCGCGCGACCGGCACGCCGAGCTGCTGAGTGCCATCGCGCTCGCGGGGGCAGGGATGGAGCGCTTCGCGCAGGAGATCCGGCACCTCCAGCGCACCGAGGTGCGCGAGGTGGAGGAGCCGTTCCGCGTCGGCCAGAAGGGCTCGAGCGCGATGCCGCACAAGCGCAACCCGATCACCACCGAGCGGATCTGCGGCCTGGCGCGGGTGCTGCGCGGCTACGCCCAGACCGGCCTCGAGAACGTCGCCCTCTGGCACGAGCGCGACATCTCGCACTCGGGCGCCGAGCGGGTCGTGCTGCCGGATGCGACGATCCTGCTCGACTACATGCAGCACCTCGCCCTGCGCGTGGCCCGCGGGATGGTCGTCCACGCCGACCGGATGGCGGCGAACCTGGAGCTGACCAGCGGCGCGCTGTTCTCCCAGCGGGTCCTGCTCGCGCTCGTCGAGCAAGGCGCCCAGCGCGACGACGCCTACCGGCTCGTGCAGCGCCTGGCGCAGGAGGCGTGGGACACCGGCACGCCTCTGCGAACATTGCTGGAGCGGGAGCCCGGCGTGGACCTCGATCTCGACGCCGTGTTCGACTACAGCCACTACATCCGTCACGTGCCGGAGGTCCTCCGGCGCCTCGAGGTGATCTCGTGACCAACAACCTCCTGATCTTCGGCGCGCCGGAGACCTCGCCGGACCTCTTCCACGCGATCCCGACGGGCATCATCGACCCGTTCCTCTATGTCGAAAGCAACGGCCGGAGGGCGGCCACGGTCACCGTGCTCGACGCCGACAAGGTCGCCCCGCTCGGAATCGAGATCCTCGACCCGTACGACCTCGGCGCCGACGAGCTGTTCAGCCGCGGGATCTCACGCTACGAGGTCGAGCTCGAGCTGTCGCGCCGGGCCTGCGAGAAGATGGGCGTCGGGCGAGCGCTGGTGCCGCCGGAGTTCCCGGTCGGCCTCGCCGACCACCTCCGGGCGTCCGGGATCGAGCTGTTCGTCGACCCGGAGGTCTTCGTCATCAAGCGGCGGGTCAAGACGGAGAGCGAGATCGAGGGCATCCGCCGGGCCCAGCGGGCGGCCGACGAGGCGATGGCCGTCGCCGCGCGGCTGATCCGCGAGCTGCGCCCGGGGCTCACCAGCGAGGAGGTCCGGGCCGAGATGCAGGCGGTCTGCGACGCGCACGGCTGCGACCTGCCGGACGACGCGATCGTCTCCCACGGCCCGCAGTCCGCCGTCGGCCATGAGCCCGGCCACGGGCCGATCGGCGAGGGCGAGGTCGTGATCGTCGACATCTGGCCGCGCGACCGCGTCTCGCGGTGCTGGGCCGACATGACGCGCACGTTCATGGCCGGCGGCATGGAGCCGCCCGAGGAGCTCGCCGAGTACTGGCGGCTGGCCCGCGAGGCGCTCGACCGGTCGTTCGCCGAGGTGCGCGCGGGCGCCGACTGCCAGCAGATCTACGCGATCTCCTGCGAGCCGTTCGAGAACGCCGGGTACGTGACGCAGCGCAGCAAGCCGGCGGGGATGAAGCTCGAGGAGGGCTACTACCACTCGCTCGGGCACGGCGTCGGGCTCGAGGTGCACGAGCGCCCCAACCTCGGCCGCACGCCCGACACGCTGATGGCGGGCGACGTGATCACCCTCGAGCCCGGCTGCTACAGCAAGGAGCTCGGCGGTGTCCGCCTCGAGGACCTCGTCCTGGTCGGCGAGGACGGCGCCGAGCTGCTCACCGACT
This sequence comes from Actinomycetota bacterium, assembly GCA_046744275.1. Taxonomy (GTDB): domain Bacteria; phylum Actinomycetota; class Thermoleophilia; order Solirubrobacterales; family Solirubrobacteraceae; genus DASSUW01. The sequence continues at coordinate 368 of JBKOYW010000109.1, read as the reverse complement.
TCCCGTACGACCTCTAGCAGAGGTTCTGGTCGGCGACGACCGTGAGGGTCACGGCGTTGCTCGGTTCGGCGATGTAGGCGTGGATCCTTCCGGAGTTGTCCGTCGAGGCGTTCCAGGCGATGGTGAACGTGTCCTCCGTGACGGCGACCACGCGCACTCGGAATTTCAGCGGTGTACGCGGGGTTACCGCCAGCGGTTCTGGCGGGTTGCTCAACTAGCCTGTGAGAGGTGACCGGCCTGACCCTGCTGGCCTCCGGCAAGGTCCGCGAGCTGTACGAGCTCGGCGACGACCTGCTGATGGTGGCCTCCGACCGCATCTCCACCTACGACGTCGTGCACCCGACCCCGATCCCGGACAAGGGCAGGGT
>JBKOYW010000504.1:0-4291 GCA_046744275.1 Actinomycetota bacterium | reverse complement strand
GCATACGCCGGCCTGGCGCTCGTCGAGTGGGCGTGGCTGACCGACCGGCCGGCGACCGCGCGCCGCACCGCGGAGGTGCTCGAGCCGCGCACCGTGCACCCGGGCGGCGCGCCGTTCCGCGCCGAGCTGCTGCGCTACCTCGCGCGCACCGGGCTCCGGGCCGAGCCCTTCCCCGGCTGTCCGGAGCCGTGGGCGGCGGGCCTGCGCGGCGACTGGCGGGCCGCGGCCGACGGGTGGGAGGCGGTCGGCGATCCGTACGAGCAGGCGCTCGAGCTGGCCGAGTCGGGCGACGAGGACACGACGCTCGAAGCGGTGCGGATCCTCGACGCCCTCGGAGCGGTGGCCGCTGCGGGCTGGGTGCGCCGCCGCCTGCGGACGATGGGCATGCGCGTGCCGCGCGGGCCGCAGACGTCCACGCGGGCCAATCCGGCCGGCCTGACGGACCGCCAGCTCGTGGTGCTCGAGCTGGTCAGCGAGGGGCGCACGAACGCCGAGATCGCCGACCGGCTGGTGGTCTCGGTGCGCACCGTCGACCACCACGTGGCCGCCGTGCTGCGGAAGCTCGGCGTGCGCTCACGGCGAGACGCCGCCGCCGCGGCGCACGACCTCGGGATCGAGCTCAGCCGGTCGTGACGGCGAGCGTGTTGGTCAGGCGCTCGCGGGCCCGGTAGAGGCGGCTCATGACCGTCCCGTTCGGGATCTGCAGGGCCTTCGCGGCCTCCGCGTAGCTCAGGCCGGCGAGGTCGACGGCCGCGATCACGTCGCGCAGGTGCTCCGGCAGGTCGGCCATCGCGGCGAACACCTCGTTCGCCAGCGCCGCGGTCTCGGGGTCGCCGACCGCGGCCGGCTCGTCGATGTCGTCGAGGCCGACGATCGTCGCCGGCTGGCGCCGCTCGGCGCGCCAGTGGTCCGAGATGACGTTGCGCAGCGTGCGGGCGCGGTAGTGGATGTCGCTGCCGCCGCGGAGGCGGCGCGGCCGGGCCAGCACTCGCGCATAGGTCTCCTGCGTGAGCTCTTCGGCGAGATGGCGGGAGCCGCACAGCGACCAGGCGAGCGCGACCAGGCGCGAGCGGTGGTGGGCGGCGGCGTCGGGATCCAGTATCCGGTGATGGCGAGGGAGGGGGAGGGAGAGAGCGGACATCGTGGGGCGACTGTCCCCGACAGCCGGTGGCCCCCGCATCGGTATCCGGCTACCTAACTTTGGCCGCGCGATTACCTACAGAAGCCGCCGCGTACCCTCTTGGACGGGTGCACTACAAGCGCATCATCCCGTGCATGGACGTCGACGGCGGCCGCGTGGTCAAGGGCACGCGGTTCATCGACATCCGCGACGCCGGCGACCCGGTCGAGCTCGCCGCGCACTACGACGCCACCGGCGCCGACGAGCTGATCTTCCTCGACATCACAGCGACGTCGGACAAGCGCGCGACGGTTGTCGATCTGGCGCGCCGCGCGGCAGACGAGGTGTTCGTGCCGTTCACGATCGGCGGCGGCGTGCGCGAGCTGGCCGACGCGCAGGCGGTGCTCGACGCGGGCGCCGACAAGGTCTCGGTCAACTCGGCGGCGGTCGCGCGGCCCGAGCTGGTGTCCGAGATGGCGGACGTCCTCGGCGCGCAGTGCGTGGTGCTGGCGATCGACGCCAAGCGACGCGAAGGAGGCTTCGAGGTCTACGTCGCCGGTGGCCGGACCCCGACCGGCCGCGACGCGGTGGCGTGGGCACGGGAGGGGGTCGGCCGGGGGGCGGGGGAGATCATGCTCACGTCGATGGACCGCGACGGCACCAAGGACGGCTACGACCTCGAGCTGGTGAGCGCGATCGCCGACGCGGTCGACGTGCCCGTCATCGCCTCCGGGGGCGCCGGCGAGCCGGCGCACCTCGTCGAGGGCCTGCGCGCGGGCGCCGACGCGGTCCTCTGCGCGTCGATCTTCCACTACGGCGAGTACACGATCCCGCAGGTGCGGTCGGCTCTGCGGGAGGCGGGTGTGCCGATGCGCCCGGAGGGACGAGCTTCGGCTGGGTAGGCAGGGGAGGTGGGGGAACCGGCCGCATGGCGCGTTCACGGCGTATATCGCCGTGAAGGCGCCATCCGCCTGGAGCCGGCCGCGTTGGGCCCCTCGCCCCCTTACCCAGCGCAGTTCGCCGGACCCGCCTCAGCCGCGGTTGCTGCGCCGCTTCTTGCGCTTCGCGGCCCGCTGCTTGGCCGCCTTGCGCTTCTTCGCGGCCCTCGCCGCCGCCGCCTTCTTCGCCCGCCGCTCGCGGGTCGCGGCCTCCTCGGCGGCCGTCTTGGGCAGGAACGCGGCGATCGAGGAGAAGCCGGTGAGGTAGATCGTCTGGCCGTCCGAGACCGCGGGGTTGAACGCGCCGGCCCCGTTGCGCCACGCGACGTCGCCGGACTTCGCCCACAGGCCTGTCGTGTTGCGCTCGCCCCAGTTCGAGTAGTAGACGATGTCGCCGACCACGCTGGCGCCCCCGGAGATCTTGCCGCCGTCGCGGTACGTCCAGCGCGTCTTTCCTGACCTCGCGTCGAGCGCGTAGAACGTGCCGTCGTAGCTGCCGAAGTAGACCGTCGGCTCGCTGCCGCGGACATGCGCGACGGCGGGGGAGGCGTAGACGTAGGACCCGGTCCCGCGCCGCCACGCCAGCTTTCCCTCCTCGGCGCCGAACGAGTACATGTTGCCGTCGGTGTTGCCGATGAAGACGCGGCCGTAGGCGACCGCCGGGGTGGCGTAGAAGTTGCCCGACGTGAGGCCGAAGTTGGCGCCGCTGGTGCCCGTGCGCCAGACCTGCCTGCCGGACTTCTGGTCGACCGCATAGACGGCGCCGCCGTAGGTCCCGAAGTAGAGCTTGCCGTCGGCGAGCGCGGGACCGCCCTTGATGGCGCCGTTCGCGTGGAAGCGCCACTGCGTGGCGCCGGTCTCGGCGCTCATCGAGTAGAGCGTCCCGTCCTCGGCGCCGAAGTAGACCCGGCCGTTGTCGTAGACCGGGGAGGACTCGCTGCGGCTCGCCAGGTCCTGCTCCCACCCGATCCTGCCGCGCTTGGCGCCGAGCGCGATGACCTTGCCGGCCCGCACGCCCTTGGAGCGCTCGAGCACCGTCACGAAAATGCGCTTGTCGCCGTAGGCGGGCGAGGAGGCGGCGAGGTAACCGACATCACGCGACCAGACCTTCTTGCCGGTCGTGCGGTTGAGGCAGACCACGTTGCCGCCGTTGCCGACCGTGTACATCCGGTTGCCGACGATGATCGGCGGGAACTCGAGCAGGACGCCGAACTGCCGGCTCCAGACCTTCTTGTACGGCGGTCGCACCTTCCAGTCGGTCTGCAGGAAGCGCCGGCGGTCGTTCGAGTAGCCGTACACCGGCCAGGTGAACCCGGCGAGCGGATGGAGCTCGCGCTTGCGCTTCCCCGGCTTCCCTGGAGCCTCCGGCTCCGGCGTGGGAACCGTGGTCGGGGACTCCTCGGCGCGGAACGCGACATCGCTGTTGAACACGTCACCCGGACGGGTGAGTGCGAAGACTGCGGCGGCGCTCACGAGCACCGCCAGGAGTGCCCCTAGGACGATGACGATCCGCCGCCGGTACCAGCGTGGACGCTCCGACGACATCCCAATGAGGTTAGCCAGCCGCCAAGATGCGGCCCGTGGATCTCCTGGAACGCCTCGGCCGCCCGCCCGCCGTCGCCGCGCTCGACGGCGAGGACGCCGTCTACGTGGTCGGCGGCGCGGTGCGCGACCTGCTGCTGAGCCGCCGGCCGTACGAGCTCGACTTCGTCGTCGAGGGCGAAGCGGTGGCCGTTGCGCGCCGCACCGGCGGTCGTGTCATCGCGCACGAGCGGTTCGGCACGGCCAGCGTCATCCTCCCGGGCGGCGCGACGTTCGATCTCACGAGCGCCCGCCGCGAGCGCTACGAGCGACCGGGGGCGCTGCCGGAGGTCGAGCTCGGCGCCTCGCTCCGCGAGGACCTCGAGCGGCGCGACTTCACGGTCAACGCGATCGCCCTGCACCTGGCCGACGGCGAGCTGATCTCGCATCCGCAGGCCCGGCAGGATCTCGACGCCCGGCGCCTGCGCGTGCTCCACGACCGCTCGTTCCTGGACGACCCGACGCGGCTTCTCAGGCTGGCCCGCTACGCCGCCCGCCTCGGGTTCGAACCGGAGGAACGCACCGACCGGTTGGCGGCCGAGGCGATCGCCGCCGGCGCGCTCGACACCGTCAGCGGCTCGCGGCTGGGCGCCGAGCTGCGCCTGCTGCTGCGCGAGCCGCAGCCCGCGGCCCTGCTGGCGCTCGTGTGGCA
>JBKOYW010000156.1:0-2031 GCA_046744275.1 Actinomycetota bacterium | reverse complement strand
GAGCCTGCTCTGCGGCGGGCGCGGGCGGCGCGGCCTCGGCCGGCGGAGCCTGCTCGGCGGGCGCCTCGGCGACGGGCTCGGGCTCGGCCGGCACCGCTTCCGTAGGGGCCTCAGGCGCCTCGGCGGGGGCCGGGTCGCCGTTGCCCTCGGCCGCCGTCCGCTCGGGCGTCTCGGGCGTCTGCTCGGGGGCCGGCGTCGGCTCGCGGTCCTCGGGACTTGGCGTCTCGGTCATCGTGTCAGGAGCCTTCGCTGCGGCTCGGCCTGCCGGAGGAGCATCGACACGCCAGCATAGCGGCGCAGGGTCATAACGCGGGCCGCCGGGGGCGCCCGCCTCCTACTAGCCTTCGAGGTCCATGGCCCAGACCGACGGAGACGCGCCGCGCGAGCTGTTCCTCATCGACGGCAACTCGCTCGCGTACCGTGCGTTCTTCGCGCTCCCCGAGTCGATCGCGACCTCCGACGGCCGCCCGACCAACGCGATCTTTGGCTTCGCGTCGATGCTCGTGAAGATCCTCACGGATTACGGCGAGGTGCCTACGGTGGTGGTCTGGGACGCCGGGATGTCGGGCCGCAAGGAGATCTCGGCCGACTACAAGGCGCAGCGCACGACGCGGCCCGATCTGCTGAAGCTCCAGTGGCCGCACCTGCGTCCGCTCGTCGAGGCGTTCGGCTACCGCAACATCTCCGTCGAGGGATTCGAGGCCGACGACGTCATCGCCGCGCTCACCGCCCAGGCGCGCGAGCGCGGCATCCCGGTGATGGTCGTCACCGGCGACCGGGACGCGTACCAGCTCGTCCAGGACGGCGTGCGGATCATGACGACCTCGCGCGGCATCACCGACACCAAGGTCTACGACACGCAGGGCGTCATCGACCGCTACGGCATCCCGCCCGAGAAGATCCCCGACTTCATCGGCCTCAAGGGCGACACGAGCGACAACATCCCGGGCGTCCCGGGCATCGGCGACAAGACGGCGTCGGAGCTGCTCCAGAAGTACGGTGACCTCGAGACCGTGCTCGCCAGCGTCGACGAGATCTCCGGCGCCAAGCGCAAGCAGAACCTCATCGAGCACGCCGACGCGGCGCGGCTGTCGAAGCAGCTCGCGACGATGGTCACGGATGTCCCGATCGAGCTCGACCTCGAGGCCGAGCTCAGCCGCAGCCCCGACCGCGCGAACCTGCGCAGCGTCTTCCGCGAGTGGGAGCTGCGCGACCCGCTGCGGCGGCTCGAGGAGGCGCTCGCCGTCGCCGAGATGGACGCGATCCCGCGCCCTGAGGCCGCCGAGGCGCGCACCGTGCCGGTCAAGGCGAACGCGACGCCCGCCGACGTCGCCGCACTTTCCGGCGACGAGCTGTTCCTCGTAGCCGAGGCACCGGTCGTCCCCGAGGGCGAGCTGCTGCCGCGCGAGCCGAAGTGGCGCTTCGGCGCCTACGCGACCGACGGCCGCCTGGCGCTGGCCGGCGAGGTCGACGATCCGGCCGAGCTCGTCCGGGCCGCCGGCGACCGCCCCGTGGTCGCCCACAACGCCAAGGCGCTCGGCGAGGTCCCGGCCAACCTCGTGTTCGACACCGAGGTCGCCGCCTACCTGCTCGACCCCGCCCGCCGCGGCTTCCCGCTCGACGAGCTGAGCGAGGAGCGGGGTCTCGCGGTCAGCGCCGACGACGAGAACGCCGCGCGCGCCGTGCTCATCCACGACCTCGCCGCCCAGCAGCGCGAGCAGCTCCGCGAGCGCGGGCTGACCGACCTGCTGACCGACATCGAGCTCCCGCTCGTGCACGTCCTGCGCGAGACGGAGAAGGTCGGCATCAAGCTCGACACCCGGCGCCTCGAGGAGGCCGCGAGCCGGATCCGCGCCGACGCGCAGCAGCTCGAGCGCGAGATCTGGGACCTCGCCGGCGAGGAGTTCATGATCGGCTCGCCGCAGCAGCTCGCCGAGGTGCTGTTCGTCAAGCTCGGCCTGAGCCGCAAGCGCCGCGGCAAGACCGGCTTCAGCACCGACGCCCGCGTACTCCAGGCGATCCGCGACGAGC
>JBKOYW010000249.1:0-4815 GCA_046744275.1 Actinomycetota bacterium | reverse complement strand
ATACGGATGCGGACGCGGTCGCGAGCAAGAGCTGCGGCTGGGTCACGCGCAGCGAGCGCGAGACGGCGTGACATCGAACCCTCCCGTGGTTGACGCCGCATACGGTGGCGCTGCCATCATGCGGCGCATGGTTCGCTCGGTGGGTTGGCGCGCGGCGCTGCTGCAGGGGTTCCTGCTGGCCGTCGTGGCGGTGGCGCTCGCCGCCGCGCTGCCGCGATCGTTCTTCGAGGACTGGGGCTGGCTCGCCGGGCCCGCCGCCTGGGCCGGATGCGCGCTCGTGGCCGGCGCGGTCCTGCGGCTGCCGCTCGTCGCGGTCCTCGGGGGCGCGGCGCTGTCGGGCCTGCCGATGCTGCTCGGCGTCGCCGTCGGCGTGCACTGGCTGGGTGCGCCGCTCGGCCTTGCGGCGTTCGGGCTCTGGTGCGGATGGCTCGCCGCGCGACGCCCGGGCGTACCGGTGGCGGCCTGATGGACCTCGGGCTGCGAGACCAGGTCGCGCTCGTCACCGGCGCGTCGAAGGGGCTCGGACGCGGGATCGCGGCCGGGCTGGTGGCCGAGGGCGCCCGCGTGGCGATCTCCTCGCGCTCGGAGGAGCGCATCCAGGCCACGGCGCAGGAGATCGGCGCGCGCGGCTACGTGTTCGACGCCGACGATCCTGGTGCAGTGGACGACCTCGTCTCGCGCGTGGAGGTCGACCTCGGCCCGCTCGACGTCTACATCGCCAACACGGGAGGCCCGCCGGCCGGTACCGGCCCGCTCGCCTTCCCGCCCGAGCAGTGGGAGGCGGCCCACCGCTCGCTCGTGCTCACGCCGATGGCGTTCCTCGAGCGCCTGCTTCCGGGAATGCGCGAGCGCGGCTTCGGCCGCGTAGTCGCGATCGGCTCGATGGCCGTGCTCGAGCCGATCGACAACCTCCAGCTCTCGAACGCCCACCGTCCAGGACTGGTCGCGGCGTTCAAGGTGCTGGCGAGGCAGTGCGCGCGCGACGGCGTGACGCTCAACCACGTCCATCCGGGCCAGATCGCGACCGACCGCATGATCGGCACCGCCGGCTCGCTCGAGGCCGCCGAGGCCCGCGCGAGAGAGAACGTCCCCGCCGGCCGCCTCGGCACGGTCGAGGAGCTCGCGGCCGCCGCGGTCTTCCTCTGCTCGGTTCCCGCCGGCTACATCACCGGCACGTCGCTGCTGGTGGACGGCGGGCTCACGCGAAGCGTCTGAGCGGCCCCGCCTAGACTGTCGCTCGGCGCCCCCATGGTGTAACGGTTAGCACGCGAGATTTTCAATCTCGTAGCGCGAGTTCGACTCTCGCTGGGGGTATCAGGCAGGCTCGTCCGGCCAGTGGCCGTGCTCGTCGTAAAACCGGCGCGCGGCCTCCTCGCGGTCGCGGTCTCCGCGCCCGGTGGCCAGGAACCACAGGATCACCGCGATCATGAGCAGGCCGCCGATCACGCCGATGACGCTCCAGATGAGCTCAGCCATGCAATGCCCCCGGCAGGAATCGAACCTGCGTCGCGCGGATTAAAAGTCCGCCGCTCTAACCGCTGAGCTACGAGGGCTCCAAGATGGTAAATCGCCGGGCTAAGCTGGCTGCGTGCACCCGCTGGATGAGGGTCGGAGGGTCCCCGCACGGCGGCGGCGCAGGCGGACCCCGGAAGTAGCGGAGCGCGAGATCATCGCAGCTGCTGAGGCGCTCCTGCGCGAGCGCCCGTTCCGCGAGCTCACCGTCGACGAGGTGATGCGGCGGACGGACCTCTCGCGCCCGTCGTTCTACGTCTACTTCCGCGACCGCCACCACCTGGTCCTGCGGGTCGTGGAGCACCTCGGGGCCGAGCTCTTCACGATGTCCGACCGCTGGCTGCGCGGCAACGGCGACGGGCCCGACCTGGCGCGCCAGGCGCTCGAGGGCATCGTCGACGTCTACGCCGAGCACGGCCCCGTCATGCGCGCGCTCGCCGACGCCGCCGCTGACGACCCCGGCGTCGAGCAGGCGTACACCGAGATCGTGCAGGGCTTCGTCGACGCCACCTCGCGCCACATCGACGCGGAGATCGCCGCCGGCCGGATCCTGCCGCTCGACGCCCGCGAGACCGCGCGCGCGCTCGTGTGGATGATGGAGCGATACCTGAACCTCAGCTTCGGCACCGAGCCGGCCGCGGATCGCCGCGCGGTTGCCGACACGCTGACCACGATCTGGACGCGGGTGCTGTACGGCACCTAGGAGGGCCGCGGGGGACGAACCGCTCTAGTGCCGGAAGTGCCGGCGGTGGGTGAAGACCATCGAGATACCGGCGGCGTCCGCGGCCTCGACCACCTCGTGGTCCCGGACCGAGCCGCCGGGCTGGATGACCGCCGTGATCCCGGCGTCGACCGCCAGCTGCGGCCCGTCGGAGAACGGGAAGAACGCGTCCGACGCCAGCGCGCCGCCGCTGAGGTCCGCTTCGGTCGCGCGGGCTTTCTCGATCGCGAGCCGGACGGAGTCGACGCGGCTCATCTGCCCGGCGCCGATCCCGACCGACGCCAGGTCGCGCGACAGCACGATCGCGTTCGAGCGCACGTGCTTGCACACCTTCCAGGCGAACAGCATCTCGCCCCACTCGCGCTCCGACGGCTTGCGCTCCGTGACGACCTCCATCTCCGAGCGGTCCTCGAGGTCGAGGTCGCGGTCCTGCACGAGCAGGCCGCCGACGACGCGCTTGACGTCCCACTCCGAGATGTTCACCCGCCGGCGCTCGCCGTCCTCGAGGACTCGCAGGTTCGGCTTGGCGCCGAACACCTCGACCGCGCCGTCGCTGACCCCGGGCGCGATCACGACCTCGACGAACTGCCCGATCAAGGCGCGCGCCAGCTCCGCGTCGACCGGCCGGTTGAAGCAGATGACGCCCCCGAACGCCGACACCGGGTCGCACGCGAACGCGCGCCGGTAAGCCTCGATGCCCGAGCTGCCGATCGCGACCCCGCACGGGTTGTTGTGCTTGATGATCGCGCAGGCCGGGACCTCGAACTCCTGCACCAGCAGCCGGCCCGCGTTGATGTCGAGCACGTTGTTGAAGGACAGGTCCTTGCCCCCGAGCTGGCGCACCTGCGAGAGGACGTGCATGCGGGCGCCCACCTGCGAGTAGTACGCCGCGCGCTGGTGCGGGTTCTCGCCGTACGAGAGGTCGGTGACCTTCTCGTAGGCCGACATCATCAGCTCGGGGAAGTCGCCCTGCTTCTCGGCGAACCAGCGCGAGATCGCGGTGTCGTAGCGGGCGGTGTAGGCGAACGCCTCCGCGGCCAGGCTCTCGCGGGTCTGGAGCGACAGCTGGTTGTCGCCCTCGCGCAGCTCCTGCAGCACGGCGTCGTAGCTCTCCGGCTTCACCGCCACCGCCGTGAACGCGAAGTTCTTGGCCGCCGCGCGGATCATCGTCGGCCCGCCGATGTCGATGTGCTCGAGCACCTCGTGCTCGGTGACGCCGCGGCGGCCCGCCCACGACTCGAACGGGTACAGGTTCACGCACACGAGGTCGACGAACTCGACCTCGTGCTCGTCCACCGCCGCCATGTGCGCCGGATCGTCGCGCAGGGCGAGCACCCCGGCGTAGAGCTTCGGGTGCAGTGTCTTGACGCGGCCCCCCATGATCTCGGGGAAGCCCGTGAAGTGCTCGATGTCGCGCACTCCGAGCCCGGCCTCGCGCAGGGTGGCGGCCGTGCCGCCGGTGGAGACGAGCTCGACGCCGAGCTCGGCGAGTCCGCGCGCGAACTCGACGATGCCGGTCTTGTCGGAGACGGACAGCAGCGCGCGGCGGACGCGCACCTCACCGGGCTGCGTCATCTCCCAGCCTCCATCGGCCGGGGACGATACCTGCGGCCGCCCGCTCACTGCAGGATCACCACCCGGCGCGGCTGCGAGGGGTCGATCTCGAACCTTCCTTCGGCGATCACGCGCACCGCCTCGCACAGCAGCTCGTGCTCCACCGGGCGCAGCGCCTCGCGGATCTCGGCGGCGTCGGTGACGTTCGGGAGCTCGACCGCGCGCTGGAAGATCACCGGCCCGGTGGCGATCCCCTCGTCGACGAAGTGGACCGTCACGCCGAAGACCTTGACGCCGTAGTCGAGCGCCTGCTCGATCGCGTGCAAACCCGGGAAGGCCGGCAGCAGCGCGGGGTGCACGTTGATGACGCGGCCCGGGAAGCGGGTCAGGAACGAGGGGTCGACCAGCGCCATGTAGCCGGCCAACACGACCAGCTCCACGCCGTGCTCGGCGAGGAAGTCCGCGGTCGCGCTGTCGCGAGCCGCGCGGTCGGGGTACGCCGCGAGCGGGAACTCGGCGGTCGGCACACCGGCGCGGGCGGCACGCTCGAGCGCCGGCGCTCCCGGCTGGTCGGTCCCCACGGCGACGACCTCGACGCCGTGCTGCCCGTGGACGCGGTCGAGGATGGCCTGGAGGTTCGTGCCGGTGCCCGAGACCAGGACGCCGACCCTCATGCCACCTCCAGCTTCGGGAAACGCCCGCCGGTGGAGCGCAGGGTGCCGGCCGCCAGCAGTGCGTCGACCCGCGCGAGGACGGCCGCGGCCGTCATGTGCGACCAGGCGCCGTAGTGCGGCAGGCCGTCGTACGAGTACTTGCGGACGACCTTCGACTGCCCGCCGCGCAGGATCTCGACCGCGCGCGTGCGGCCCACCTCCGGCTGGGCGGAGGCCACGACGTCGAGGATCGCGTCGTCGAGGTCGCCCGAGCCGGCAGGGCGGTGGGCGAGCTGCGCCGGCCGTGCCGCCGCGACGCGGCGCGGCGGCGGGGGCGGCGCGGGCGCGAGACCGGGGTCGCACACGTCGCAGCAC
>JBKOYW010000380.1:0-3892 GCA_046744275.1 Actinomycetota bacterium | reverse complement strand
GCCGCCGCCGAGGTCGAAGACGAGGATCGTCTGGTCGGACTCCTTGTCGAGGCCGTAGGCGAGCGACGCCGCGGTCGGCTCGTTGATGATGCGCTTGACATCGAGGCCCGCGATGCGGCCCGCATCCTTGGTCGCCTGGCGCTGGTCGTCGTTGAAGTAGGCCGGGACGGTGATGACCGCCGAGTCGACGCTCTCGCCGAGATAGGCCTCGGCGTCGGCCTTCAGCTTCTGCAGGATCATCGCGGAGATCTCAGGCGGCGAGTACTCCTTGCCACCGGCCTTCACCCGCGCGTCGCCACCGGAACCGGCGATGACGTCGTACGGGACGATCGCCTCCTCCTCGCGCACCTCGGCCTCCTTGCGGCCCATGAAGCGCTTGATGGAGAAGACGGTGTTGGTGGGGTTGGTCACCGCCTGGCGCTTGGCGACGGTACCGGTGAGCCGCTCACCGCTGTTGGTGAAGGCGACGACGGACGGGGTGGTGCGGCCGCCCTCCGCGTTCTCGATGACCGTCGGCTCGCCGCCCTCGAGGACGGCCATGCACGAGTTCGTGGTGCCGAGATCGATCCCGATGGTCTTGGCCATATGCGTGCTCCTCTACAAAGATCTCAGTCGGTTTGACGTAGATTGTAGCCAGTCGGGCACATGCGCAGGAGGGCGCATTCCTCACAGTTCGGGCGGCGTGCGTGGCAGGTGCGGCGGCCGTGCCGGAGCAGGTTCACGTGGAACTCGAGCTCCTGGCCGCGCGGCGTGATCGCGAGCATCGTGTCGTGCAGCTCGTCGAACGGCGCCTTCTCGCGGAACAGGCCGAGGCGTGTGCCGACACGCGAGACGTGGGTGTCGACCGGCACGTCGCGCTCGCCGTAGGCGAACAGCCGGACGCAGGCGGCCGTCTTGCGCCCGACGCCCGGCAGCGACACGAGGAAGTCCTGGTCGCGCAGGTGCGGGCCGTCCATCGGATCCGGCAGCGCGCGCAGGATCTTCTGGATGCGGACCGACTTGACCTTGGAGATCCCGCCCGGCCGGATCGCGGCCTCGACGTCTTCGTTCGGCGCGTCGCGGACCGCCTCCCAGCTGCCGAAGCGGTCGCGCAGCCGCATGAACGCGACGTCGCGGTTGCGGTCGTTGGTCGACTGCGAGAGGACGGTGAGGATCAGCTCGTCGAGCCCGTGGCCGTGCGGCGGCGCGACGGGGCGCCCGTAGAGCTCACGCAGCCTGTCGCGGATACGCCGGACGCGGGCTCTCGAGACCATCGAGCCATCGAAGCACGTCCGCGACCGAGGGGCGTTCCCCGGGGTCCTCGGGCACTGCGTAGCCCAGCCCGGCCGCGCGGAGCACGGCGGCGATGCCCCAGACGTCGGTGGCCGTGGTGACGGGACCGCCGCGCTCCTGCTCGGGCGCCATCCACCGGCGCGTGCCCGTCCCGGGCTCGACTCGCCCGGGCCGCTGGGCGATGCTGAAGTCGATGACCTTGAGACGCCCGCCGTCGGCGATCAGGTTGTCGGGCTTGAGATCGAGATGGAGCCAGCCCTTGCGGTGCAGGTAGCCGATCGCGCTGCACAGCTGGCGGCCCATCTCGACCGCGTCGTCGTGATCGAGCGACTGCAGCGCGGCCAGCGTGGCGCCGCTCACCGTCTCCAGCACGAGCCAGTCGCGATGGACCTCGTACACGCGCACGATGTTCGGGTGCGTGAGGCGCCGCAGCAGGCGGCCCTCGCGGCGCACGTCGCCGGTGCGCACGATCACCCGGCACCCGCGCTCCTCGCTCCAGGCGTCGTACGTGTCGCACGCGTGGCCGCTGCTGAGAAGCTCAAGCAGCTGATAGCGCTTCATGCGCCCCCCAAAGTCGCGCGTAGGTACCGCCCTCGGCGACCAGCTCGTCGTGGCGCCCGCGTTCGATCACGCGGCCGTCGTCGAGCACGAGGATCAGGTCGGCGTCGCGGGTGAGCAGCAGGTCGTGCGAGATGACCAGCGCGGTGCGGTCGCGCATGAGGCCGGCCAGCGACGAGGTGAGCTCGGCGTCGAGCCCGGTCGTCGGCTCGTCGAGCACCAGCACCGGCGCGTCGGCCAGCAGCGCGCGGGCGATCGCGATCCGCTGGCGCTGGCCGCCCGAGAGCCGTCGGCCACGCTCCCCGAGGTCGGTGTCGTAGCCGTCGGGCAGTGCCTCGATGAACTCGTGCGCGCCCGCCGCACGCGCGGCAGCCTCGATCTCGGCGTCGGTGGCCTCCGGCCGGGCGTAGGCGATGTTCTCGCGCACGCTGCCGTGCAGGACCAGCGTCTCCTGGAGCAGGAGGGCGACCGAGCGCCGCAGTGACGCCAGCTCGAGGTCGCGCAGGTCGTGACCGTCGAGCCGCACGGCGCCGGAGTCGGGGTCGCCGAAGCGCAGCAGCATCCGCGCGACCGTCGACTTGCCCGCTCCCGAGGCACCCACCAACGCGACCCGCTCGCCGGGCGCCACGTGCAGGGTCACGCCCTTCAGCGCCGGGGTGGCGTCGTAGCCGAACCACACGTCGTCGAGCTCCACGGCGCCGCGGGCGCGCTCGAGCCGGATCGGGTCGGGCCGCTCGGTCACGCGCGGGCGCTCGTCGAGCAGCTCGATCACGCGCTCCGCGCCGGCGAGCGCCTTGAAGACGGTGTTCGACAGCGAGCTGAGGTCGCGCACCGGGCCGTAGAGGCGTGACAGATAGGCGATGAAGACGAGCATCCCGCCGAGCGTCAGGCCGCCGCTCGCGATCGCCCGCGTGCCGATGACGACCACGAGCAGGATCCCGCACAGCTCGATCAGGTCGACGATCGGCGAGAACACGCCGCGGATGCGCACGGAGGAGAGCTCGGCGGCGATCACGCCCTCGCCCTCGCGGCGGTAGCGCTCGAGCTCGGCCGCCTCGCGGTTCGACGCCTGAACCAGCGCGGCGTTGCCGAGCGTGTCCTGGGCGACCGCGCCGAGCGAGCCCGAGCGGCGGCGCTTCTCGCGCGAGGCGCGCTTGATCAGGCCGGAGAATCGGCGCGCGGTGACGAAGAACAGCGGCGCGACGACCAGCGAGACGAGCGCAAGGTCCCACTGGAGGTAGAACAGCGCGCCGACGAAGAAGCCGATCTGCAGGAGCGCGGCAAACGCGCTGGCGACGCCGGAGAGCACGAAGCTCTCGATTGCCGCGACGTCGCCGCCCAGCCGGGTCAGGACGTCGCCGAGGCGGCGCCGGTCGAGCGCGTCCGGCGAGAGCGTGAGCAGGTGGCCGAACACGCGCGTGCGCATCGTCAGCAGGCAGCGCTCGCCGAGCCAGGTGTTGAGCAGGTCGTCGGCGAGCGCGATTGCGCCGCCGAGCAGGAGCAGGCCGACGCAGGCGGCGCCGATCCACACCAGCGGGCCGAGCTCGCCGGGGACGAGCACCTCGTCGACGACGAGCTTGAAGAGGAAGATCTCCGCGGTCTCGACCGCGACGCCCGCCGCGATCAGCGCCAGCGCGAGAGGCAGCCAGCGCCGGAACGGGCGGGCGTCGGGCCAGAAGCGCCGCACGACCTCGCGCGCGGGCAGCGCGGGGGCGTGGGCGACCATGCCTACCCGCGGCCCCGACGACCGCGACCGCGGCGCCGCCGGCGGCGGCGGTGGGTGCCGGTGTTGGTGTTCGTGTTGGTCCCGCCGCCCGTGCGCGTCCGGGTGCGGGTGCTGCTCGAGCTCGCTCGAGCAGCCGGCTGGATGGCGGAGAACACGCTCATGTCTGCGACCTCCTCGTTTCGGTGACGGTCGCGACGCTATGAGGGGCCCGGGAAGCCCTCGGCCACGCGATGGGAAAGAGTTGGCAAAGATGGCGCGCGAATCGGGCAGGGTCGACGGGACGCTCGTCAGCTGGCTGCGCGCGCCGTGCGAGGACCCGCCGGGCCTCTATGTGCA
>JBKOYW010000201.1:0-2350 GCA_046744275.1 Actinomycetota bacterium | reverse complement strand
GTGGACCGCCGGCGGCGTGGTGGCGACCGTGCCCGACGTCGCAACATGGGGTCGCGCGCTGTTCGCTGGGCGCGTCGTCGACCGGCGCGGGCCGCGCGAGATGCTGCGCTTCGTCCCTACCGGCGACGACAGCTACTACGCCAAGTACGGGCTCGGCGTCGCGCAGCGCCACATCGTTGACCGCGACGTTGCTGGGGCCAGCGGGCGCTTCTGGGGCTTCAGCAGCGAGCTGTGGCACGATCCGGTGACGCGCGCCACGGTCGCTGACCGACCATTCAGCTGGCGCGCAGTGCCGCCGTGACCGCCGCGGGGACCACGACGGACGCGAGCATCGATTGTTGGTGGGGACTGCTCACGATGCGGACCGTGCCTACGACGCCGCCCGTGCATCGAGCGACGGGACGCGGGGCCAGCTTCCCACGGTCGCTAGCAGGAGCTGCGACTAGTCGCCGAGCTGACCGCGCACCGCGCCGCCGGGGAAGTTCGGCCGGCTGTGCACGTTCACGTAGTAGGCGCTGGGATCGTGGCGGATCGCCTTGATCAGCTCCGCGTCCACGTTCTGCACGCAACCGCTGACGGAGTCCGTGCCGGCGAACGAGCCGGTGAACAGTGTCACGACGATCGGGCCGGGGTCGCCGGCGGGAGCCACGTGAATATGCCCTGCGAACACAGTGCCATCGACATCGGCCCAGGTGATGTCGAAGCACACCTCGTTCTGCCCCTGGTTGAGCGTGAGGTCGGCCTGACCGGTGGCGTCGGCGTCGCCCGGCCCCGGCGCCTCCTCGGCGCCTGTGAGCGTGGTCGACAGCGGCCGGCCACCGTCGTCCGCGGCGGCGATGCCCGCGACAGCCAAGGCGACCGCCAGTCCCGAGACAAGCGCGACTAGAGACTTGCGCATACCTCCGCACCTCCTCGCCGGGGACTATCCCCGCTGGCCCGGAGCAACGGTCGCATAGGAGCGCGCTCGAGGTCAAGGCGCGCCGTCGGCTTGATGCGTTCGCCGGCCGGTGGTACAAGCCGTCTGGGAGCGGCTTCAAGTGCATGCTCGCGTCAGCACCTATGAGGGTGACGTCGACGCGTTCGTCGGCGGCTTCGAACGGCAGTCCGATCTCGTGCGCCGGCTCGACGGCTTCGCCGGTGCGTACCTCCTTGTCGATCGCGATGCCGCCAGGGCGGTCGTCGTGGCGCTCTGGGAGTCCGAGGAGGCGCTCGCCGCCAGCGCGGAGCGCGCCGCGCACCTTCGCCAGGAGGCCAGCGAAGCCGCTGGGGGGACAGTCGTCTCCGTCGACAGCTACGAGGTCGCGCTCGAAGTCCCAGCCGGGAGCTGAACGTCGCGCATGACCGATCCGCAACCATCGCCGTATCTCGCGCTCCACGAATCCGGCACACTCCGCGAGCGCGCTCGCCATGCGCTACGGCTCCTCGACGGCCACTGCCTCGTCTGCCCGCGCCTCTGCAAGGTCGACCGTCTCGCCGACCGCGCCGGCCTGTGCCGCGTCGGGCGCCATGCCGTCGTCGCCTCGTACTTCCCGCACTTCGGCGAGGAGGACTGCCTGCGCGGGCGGCGCGGCTCGGGAACGATCTTCTTCAGCGGCTGCAACCTCCGCTGCGTGTTCTGCCAGAACCACGACATCTCCTGGCAGTTGCAGGGCGAGCGCGTGACCCCCGACCGGCTGGCCGGGATGATGCTCGAGCTGCAGGCGATCGGCTGCCACAACATCAACTGGGTGACGCCCGAGCACGTCGTGCCGCAGATCCTCGAGGCGCTCCCGCTCGCGGTCGAGGGCGGCCTGCGCCTTCCGATCGTCTACAACACCAGCGCCTACGACAGCCCCGACAGCCTCGCGCTGATGGATGGGGTCGTCGACGTCTATATGCCGGACTTCAAGCTGTGGTCGAGCGAGCGCTCCCGGCGGTATCTCGCCAAGCGCGACTATGCCGACGTCGCCCGCCACAGCGTCCGCGAGATGCACCGCCAGGTGGGCGACTTGGTGCTCGACGAGGACGGGATGGCGCGTCGCGGGCTGATCGTGCGCCACCTCGTGATGCCAGGGCTTGTCGACGAGACTGAGGCCATCCTCCGCTTCATCGCGGAGGAGCTCGGGGCCGGCACGTACGTCAACGTGATGGCGCAGTACTACCCCGCGGGTCGCACGAACGAGTTCCCGGAGATCGACCGGCACCTCTACCGCTCCGAGTTCGAGGGCGCGCTCGAGCTCGCCGACGAACTCGGCCTGCGGCGGCTCGACGAGCGCAGCCGCGCGGCCGTCGCGCGGCTCACCGCCGCCTGAACCCCGGTTGACGGCGCGCCACGCTGCGGCCGTTGGGTTGCCGCGCGCCGGCGCCGGGG
>JBKOYW010000485.1:0-9803 GCA_046744275.1 Actinomycetota bacterium | reverse complement strand
ACGCTGATGAAGCGCGTGTCGGGGTGGTCGCGCATGACGAGCCCGACCTGCTCGATCCACGGCCGCACCGCGGCCTTGTGGCCCGTGCCACCCGACCAGCCGATGCCGACGTGGTCGCGCGCGGGCCGCGTGAACTGGTAGCGGACGAGGTCGATCCCGGTGCGGCAGGTCCATGTGCGCCGGTTCAGGGGGCGGTAGCGCCGCGCCAGCCACTCGGTCGAGCAGATGATGCCGTCAGCCGCGCGCATGCACAGCTCGTACGTCTCCACCGTCGCGCGGTCGAGCGCGTCGGCGTGGGCGTGCTCGATCCGGCGCACGCCGTGGAGCCAGTCGTCGATCTCGTAGAGGACCGTGACGCCGGCGGCCTGCCACTCGCGGATCGCCTTCAACCACCCGCGGCCGCGGACCTGCTGGACGATCACGACGTCGTAGGTCGGTACGTCGGCGAGCGTGAAGGTGGGCGGCACGCGGCCGGTGCGCACCTGGGGGCTCGTGGGCTCGCCGCGGACGCCGACCCAGTCGCAGCCGAGCACCGTCGCGGGGAGCGCGCAGCGGTACCAGGCGACCGCGCCGTTGGAGATGCCGATGAAGAGGGTGCGGGGGAGGTCGCTCATACGATCGCGGGGGTGAAGGGGCTGAAGTCGGTGCCGTTCCACTTCTCGCGGAGGCGCTGGAGCGACTCGAGCGTCCAGGCCTCGATCTTCGGGGTCTTGCGGCCGCGGAAGACGCTCTCGTGGTGGAACGCGCAGGCGGCGGGCTCGTAGATGCAGTCGAGCCCCGCCGCGAACACGCGAAGGCAGTAGTCGACGTCCTCGTACGCCATCCGGTAGCCCTCGTCGTAGATCCCGATCGTCTCCAGCGTCTCGTGCCGGATCAGCTGGAGCGCGGCGGTCACGGGGCAGCGCACCGGCACGAGGGCCTCGGGCAGGTTCGCGGGGGCGTACTGGCAGCGGTGCCAGAAGGCGCGGCTGTGTGGAGCGAAGAAGACGCCGGCGTGCTGGATGCAGCCGTTGGGGTAGAGCAGGCGGGCGCCGACGACGGCCGCGGGGCGGCCCTTCGTGTCGGTCCGGGCGACCATGTGATCGAGCCAGCCGGCCTCGTGGAACTCGATGTCGGCGTAGACGAGCACGGCGTCGCGGCCGGTCTCGAGCGCGTGGCGCAGGCCGACGTTGACCGTGCGCGAGAAGCCCTCGTTCTCCTCCTTGGCGATCAGCTCGTAGCCGAGCTCGTCGATCGCCGCGGCCAGCGGACCGAGCAGCGAGCGCTCAGGGCTGCCGTCGTCGACGACCAGCACACCGGCCTCGGGCGCGGTCGTCCAGAGCGACACGAGGCACCGCACCAGCAGATCGAGATCCGCGGGCGTGCGCAGGTACGACGGGATCACGCACAGGGGTGCGCTCGGGACGGTCATATCCCCGTGGTCGGCCGTCAGGCGGCGATCTTGAGGGGCCGCTGCAGCGCCCGCTCCCACTGCCGCGCGGCGACCGGGATCGCCCGTTCCCGCTCGACGTACGCGCGGGCCGCCGTGCCGAGATCGTGCCGCAGCTGCGGGTCGTCGACCAATGCCAGCATCGCCTCGCGGGCCTCGTCCGGCGTAGTGGCGTGGAGGCCGGTCGCGCCGTGCGCGACCGTGGGGTAGACGGCCGGGTCGGCGACCACCGGCAGGCCGAGCGCGGCGGCCTCGAGGAACCGCAGGTCGCTCTTCGCCGTGAAGAAGGCCGACGGCGCCGCGGGCGCGAGCGCGATGTCGAACGCCGCCATCGCGGCGGGATACGTGTCGAGCGCCGTGAACGGCACCGCGCTCGCCCGGTCTGCGCCGAAGCGCTCCGCGAGCCGGTGGCCGAACGGCTGGCCGACGCTGCGGAAGCGCGCCTGCGCGCGCTGTTCGAGCACGGCGGCGATCGCGGGCATCCATGGGCGCATGGCGCGCTCGTGGCCGGTCCCTCCGGCCCAGCCGATCGTGACCGTTTCGCGCTGCGGCAGCGGATACGGGTACCGCGCGAGGTCGATGCCGTTGGCGCACACATGGATGCGCTCGCTGAGGCCGGCGAGGCGCTCGGCGAGGACGGGCGTGGAGCAGATGACGCCGTCGCAGGCATGGATCGCGGCTTCGTGGGCGCGCACGCGCTGCGGCGGGAACTTCGGCGCGAACTCGTGCCCCGGCTCGGCGGCCACACCGCGCAGGTCGTCGTCGATCTCGTACAGCACGGTCACCCCGGCGGCCTGCAGCTCGGCGATCCGCCGCAGCCACGCCTCGCCGTGCACGAGCTGCAGGACGACGACGTCGTAGCCGGCCCAGGCGGACTCGCCGGCCGGCTCCACGAAGCCGCCCGTGGCGCGCCGCAGCGCTCCCGGCTCGCCGACGACGCCGATCCAGTCGGCGCCCAGCGCCATCGCCGGCAGCGCGCACCGGTACCAGCAGACGCCGCCGTTGCCGGTGCCGACGAACAGGACGTTCATGCGAACTGCCGCCTCAGCGCTTCGTCGAACGCGCGGGGCTCCTGCGCGGGAGCGGCGCCACTCCAGACGACGTCGTGGTGGACGGCGACGGCGCGCGGCTCGTATGCGCACGTGCCGCCCGCGGCGAACGCGCGCAGGCAGAGGTCGACGTCCGCGCCGGCCGTGCCCTCGTCGAACCCGCCGAGCGCGACGAGCGCGTCGTGGCGGATCAGCGTCAGGGCCGAACCGACCGGGCAAACCGCGGGCTCGAGGCTCGCGGGGAGGTCGGCGGGGCCGAAGATCATCCGCGGCACGAACTGCCCGTGCAGCTGGGAGTACAGATAGCCGCAGTGCTGCAGCGTGCCGTCGGAGAACAGCAGCCGACCGCCGACGATGTCGACGCGCGCGTCGACCAGCGCGTCGAGCCAGCCCGGCTCGAGCAGCTCGACGTCGTGGTGGATCACGATCGCGTCGGCGGTGACGCCCTCGGCGATCGCCACCGGCGTTCGCGGCACGCGCGAACGACGCGCCGCCCTCAACGCGCAGCAGCTCGTAGGAGAGCTCGGCGCACACCGCCGTCAGCTGATCGCTCTCGCCCGCCGGCGACGCGTCGACCACGATCGCGGGCACGCCCGGCGCCGTGTGCCACAGCGACACCAGGCAGCGGCCGAGCAGCTCGGCGTCGTGCCGGTCGCGCAGGCAGGCGGGGACCACGGCGAGGACGGACATGCTCCGGTGATCGGCCCTGCCCGCACGGCCTTTAACGACGGCGGGCGGCCCGGAGGCCGCCCGCGAGCGTCGGAGGGTGTCGTGCCTACTGGCGAAGCAGCGAGAGGACGTTCTGCGGGGCCTGGTTGGCCTGGGCGAGCATGCTCGTGCCGGCCTGCTGCAGGATGCCGAGCTTCGTGAAGTTGACCATCTCCTGGGCCATGTCCACGTCGCGGATCCGGCTCTCGGAGGCGACCAGGTTCTCCTGGTAGGTGGTGAGGTTCGCCATCCGGTGCTCGAGGCGGTTCTGGACCGCACCGAACTCAGAGCGCAGCGCCGACACGCTGTTGATCGCCGTGTCGACGTCATCGAGGCTGATGGCTTCCCAGCCGGCGGTGTCGCTCACGCCGTCGATGGCGCCGGTGCCGGAGACTCCGGCGATGTCGGTCGTCGTGACCGAGACGGTCTCGTCGGTGTTGGCGCCGACCTGGAACGAGATCACGCCGCCCGAGCCGCCGGTGCCGTCGAGCAGGTTGATGCCGTTGAACTCGGTCTTGGCCGAGATCTCGCCGATCTCGTCGGCGAGCTGCTTGACCTCGGCGACGATCGACGTCTTGTCGTCGGCGTCGAGCGTGCCGTTCAGGTACTGGACCTTGAGGTCGCGGACGCGCTGGAGCATCGAGTGAACCTCGTTGAGCGCACCCTCGGCGGTCTGGACGAGGGACACGCCGTCCTGCGCGTTGCGCTGCGCCTGGGCGAGACCACCGATCTGAGCGCGCATCTTCTCGGAGATGGCGAGGCCGGCGGCGTCGTCCGCCGCGCGGTTGATCCGGTAGCCGGACGAAAGCTTCTCCATCGACTTCGCGGCCTTGGACGCCGTGGTCGACAGCTGTCGGTGGGCGTTGAACGCCTCAACGTTGTTCTGAATACGAAGGCCCATAGGGGGCTGACTCCCTCCTAGGAAGACGGATGCGCCCCGGTGATCGGCCGCAGTTTGCGCGGCTTGAGTTAACGACAACGGGCGGCCCTGAGGCCGCCCGTTGACGATCCGTCCCTCGGTGGGGTTATGTGAGGCGCTACTAGCGCAGAAGCGACAAAACGTTCTGCGGCGCCTGGTTGGCCTGCGCGAGCATGCTCGTGCCGGCCTGCTGCAGGATCCCGAGCTTCGTGAAGTTGACCATCTCGCTGGCCATGTCCACGTCACGGATCCGGCTCTCGGAAGCGACCAGGTTCTCCTGGTAGGTCGCGAGGTTGTTGAGGCGGTGCTCGAGGCGGTTCTGGACCGCGCCGAAGTCCGACCGGATGGTCGACACGTTGTTGATCGCCGTGTCGATGTCATCGAGGCTGACAGCTTCCCAGCCAGCGGTGTCGCTGACGCCGTCGATCGCGCCGGAGCCGGAGGCGCCGGCGACGTCCTTGGTCGTGACGGAGATCGTCTCGTCGGTGTTGGCGCCGACCTGGAACGAGATCGTCCCGCCGGAACCGCCCGCACCGTCGAGCAGCGTGATGCCGTTGAACTCGGTCTTCTCGCTGATCTCGGTGATCTCCTCGGCCAGCTGCTTGACCTCGGCGACGATGGAGCTCTTGTCGTCGGAGTCGAGCGTGCCGTTCTCGTACTGCACCTTCAGGTCACGCACGCGCTGAAGCATCGAGTGAACCTCGTTGAGGGCACCCTCAGCGGTCTGGACGAGCGAGACGCCGTCCTGCGCGTTGCGCTGCGCCTGGGCGAGACCACCGATCTGAGCGCGCATCTTCTCGGATATGGCGAGGCCGGCGGCGTCGTCGGCGGCGCGGTTGATGCGGTAGCCCGACGACAGCTTCTCCATCGACTTGGCGGCCTTGGACGCCGTGCCGGTGAGCTGACGGTGGGCGTTGAACGCCTCAACGTTGTTCTGGATACGAAGGCCCATGATCATCTCTCCTTGATGATTTGGTTTACAGGCCGGGGCAACTCCGTGTCACCCCTTCTTACAGACGGAGTGATCGGCCTCCCGTCACAGGACTTGAGAAAAATGTTCCCTGCGTCGGCATCCGGCCGACGCCCTGATGAGAACGCCGCCATCCGGGCGGGCGATCAAGCCCGGACATCGATCCCAGAACCGCCCTCCTGAGGCGGGTTCCGGGGCTGCGGTTGGGCGCGGCGGCGGCGCTCGCGCTCACGCTCGCGACGCTGCTTCTCCTGCTCGCGCTCGATCGGCGTCAGACGCGGGAGCTGGACCGGCTGGACCGTGCGGTCGGGCGCGATCGGCTCGATGCGTTCCACGTCGCGTCAGCGGGTCAGGCCGTGGCGGCCTTCTCGGCCCTGGCCCTGCGCTCGGCCTCGACGAGCTCGGCGGCGCGCTCGACGCGCGCGCGGTGCGCATCACCGGCGACCTTGAGCTCGGCCATCACGAGCGAGCGCCAGACGGCGAGTGCGCACGCCCAGCCGGCCAGGTTCCCGACGAGGCCCGCGATCAGGGCCCGCAAGGCGGCCTCCTGCTCCGGGACGCCGGAGTTCAGCGACAGGAACAGGACGATCGCGAAGGCGGCCAGCGCGGTGCGGGCGCGCGTGCGCCGGATCGACGCGCGTGCGCGCGGGTGCGCGGCGACCGAGATCGTCTTGGCCGCGTCGGGCGTCTCGGCGCCCTTCTTGCTCTTCTTCTTGCTCATCGGCCTCTCGACATCCGCAGGGCGGCCAGCTCGCGATCGCGCACGAGCTTGACCAGGCGCTCTTCGTCCTCACGGGCGATGCTCTCGATCCGGATGCCCTTCTGGTCGGCCGCCGGCTCGCGCACGACGCGGCCCAGCGCACGGATTGGCGCGCTGCCGGGCTCGACCTCGAGCTCGATCCTGACGTCGACGCCGAGCGGGATCCGCCACGGGTCCTTGATCAGGACGCCGCCGCCGGAGATGTTCAGCGTCACGGTGTCGCCGCCGACGTTCTCGTCGACTCCGCGCACCGTGACCGCCAGCGTGGCGTCGACGCGCGCCCACTCGCGGCGCTGGATGCGCTCGGCGTCGCCCTGGAGGACGATGCGCAGCTGCTCGGGCCGGCCCTCGTCGAGGTGCAGGATCCCGCCGAAGCGGTTGATGCCGCGGCCGGTCGCATGCTCGACCCCCACCTCGGCGCCCTGCAGGCGCTTCACGCGCGCGTCGCCCACGGCCAGGACGCAGACGACGGCGCCGGGCTCGGTGGACTCGACGGTGGCCGGCAGATGCCCGATGTGCGGCAGGCTGATCTGCACGTGCTCGCCGGCGGGGATGGCGGGGACCTGTCGCGCGCTCACGGCCATGCGGGCTCTATCAGGGGAGGAGCTGCTTTGCCAACTCGTCGGGGTCGGCCGGCGCGATCTCCTCGCGCGTGCAGACGTAGGACAGTGCGCGGCGGGCCGTCACCGCGAGCTCGACCGGCGCGCCGGGACGGGCGGTCTGGTCGGTGTGGGTGAGGGCGACGTGGGTGATCCCGAGCGGCGCGAGCGCGGCGGCGAGCTCCTCGGCGGCGGCGGCGCTCAGCGTGGCCGGCAGAGCCAGGTGGACCTCGGTGACGCCGAGCGTCCGCAGGTCGTCGGCGATGCGCCCGACGGCGTCGGGGTTCCCGAGGCCGGCGGCCGGCGTGTCGACGATCATCAGCGGCGCCTGGCGGCGTGCGACGCGGCGCAGCGCCTGCTGGGCGTCGTCGACCGCGACCACCGCGACGCCGAGGGGCTCGAGGCGGGCGGCGAGGCCGCTACCGGCGTCGTTGGAGCGCAGCGCGACGACCACGACGTCGGCGTCCGCCTGGGCGTACGCGGCCGCGAGCTTCTCGACGGCCGACGTCTTCCCGGCGCCGCCGGCGCCGATGAACGCGATCGTGCGCGCGTCACCGCCGAGGTCGGCCATGACGGGCATGCGGCGGGCGAGCGCGGTGCGGATCAGCTTCTTGAGCGCCCGCGGCTGCGCGAACGGGAGGCCGTGGGCGATCGCCTCGCGGACGATGTCGGAGGCGAGCGTGGTGCTCAGGCCGGCGGCGACGAGCCGCTTCTCGGCCGCATCGGCCGCCGCGGGGCGGTCGGCGCCGAGATCGTCGAACGCGGGGGCGGGCGCGAGGTCCTCGCCGGCGGGCTCGGGCTCGTAGGCGGACACGTACTCCGGGACGGTACGACCAGCGGCGTCGTCGTGTGCCGCCGGCGCGGCCTGCTCGATCGCGGTGCGATTCGGCTGCGGGCCGTACAGGCCGGCGTCCGGCGCGGCGGCGGTCGCGGCGGCGATCAGGACCTCATGGGCGCGCTCGCCCACCGTGCCCTGCGCCTGCGCGAGGGCGTCGGCGAACGGGGCGGCCTGGTCGACGAGCGCCTGGATGGCCGGGGACGACAGGCCCTCGGCGGTCGCGCGGTCGTTGCGGGGGTGGGTGGGGACGGTGTCCTGCTCGTCGGGCAGCGCCGGGCGGGCGTCGACCTCGACGTAGGAGCGCTGGAAGAAGCCGCCCACGCCGCCCGCGAGACCCTCGCGGCGGCGGAGCACGATGGCGTCGGGGCCGAGGTCGGCCCGGATCTTCGGCAGCAGCTCCTCGAGGGTGCGGCCGCGGAAGGTCTTGGTGTCGGAATCAGTCTCGAGAGTCGTATCCATGTCCAGTTCCTCAATCGGCACTAACCGGCGACGGCAACAGGGTTCGCGCCCGCGCGCGAGGCGAGCGATGTCGGATCGAGAACACCCACGGTCTCAACGCTTACACCGGGGGCGATCTCGTTGTACGAGCAGACGGCGAGCTGCGGCAGCCGCTGCTCGAACAGGCGCCGCAGGTGGCGGCGCACGCGGGCGGAGCACAGCATCACCGGGCGGCCGCCGCGCGCGAGCGCCTGGTCGACCTGCTCGGCGGCCGCGTCCACGAGGCCGTGGGCGCGGACCGGGTCCATCGCCAGGAACTCGCCGTCGGCGGTCTGCACGAGCGCCTCGGCGACCTCCTGCTCGAGCGACGGGTCGAGCGCGATCGCGCGCAGCGTGTTCTCGGAGTCCAGATACGGAGCGACGATCGTGCGCCCGAGCGCCTGGCGCGCGTACTCGGCGAGCATCGCGACGTCGCGCGTGAGCCGCGCCTTGTCGCCGATCGCCTCGACCACCGCGCCGAGGTCGCGCACGGACACGCCCTCGCGCAGCAGCGCCTGGAGCACGCGCTGGATCTCGCCGACCGACAGCACGTCGGGCACGACCTCGTCGACCACGGCCTGGTTGACCTCCTTGAGCTGGTCGAGCAGCTGCCGGGTCTCCTGGCGCGTGAGCAGCTCGGAGGCGTGGGCGCGGATGTTCTCGGTGAGGTGGGTGACGACGACCGACTCGGGGTCGACCACCGTCCAGCCGAGCGCCTCGGCCTCGGCGCGGCCGGTCTCCGGGACCCACACCGCGGGCAGGCCGAACGCCGGCTCGGTGGTGGGGATGCCTGGCAGCTGACCCATCGCGTCGCCCGGGTCCATCGCGAGGTGGTGGCCAGGCATCACGCCGCCGCGCCCGACCTCGGTGCCGCGCACGCGCATCACGTACTCGTGCGAGTCGAGCCCGACGTCGTCGCGGATGCGGACCGACGGGATGACCATGCCGAGCTCGGAGGCGATCTGGCGGCGGATCGTGCCGACGCGCTGCAGCAGCGTGCCGCCCGCCTGCTGGTCGACCATCGGCACGAGGCCGAAGCCGATCGCCAGCTCCAGCGGGTCGAGCGCGAGCGCATCGAGAGCCGCGTCGCGCGGCGCGGGCAGCTCGGCGGCGGCGCCGGCGGCGGGAGCCGCGGCCGCGGTGGCCGCCCGCTCGGCGCGGTTCGGCGCCTTGCGCAGGGTCCAGCCGACGGCGAAGAACATGCCGCCGATGATCAGGAACGGGAGCGTCGGCAGCGCCGGGATGAGCCCGAACGCGATGATCACCACGCCGGCGACGAGCGGCGCCTTGCGCTGGTCGAGGATCTGGCCCGCGACGTCGGAGCCGAGGTCCTTCTCGGACGCCGATCGGGTGACGAGGATGCCGGTGGCGACGGAGATCAGCAGCGCGGGGATCTGCGCGCACAGGCCGTCGCCGATCGTGAGCAGCGAGAAGTGGTGCGCGGCCTCGCCGAACGGCATGCCCATCTGCATGACGCCGATGACGATGCCGCCGATGAGGTTGATCCCGGTGATCAGGATGCCGGCCATCGCGTCGCCCTTGACGAACTTCGAGGCGCCGTCCATCGCGCCGTAGAAGTCCGCCTCCTGGGCGATCTCGGCGCGGCGCTTGCGCGCCTCCTCGTCGGTGATCTGGCCGGTGTTCAGATCGGCGTCGATCGCCATCTGCTTACCGGGCATGGCGTCCAGCGTGAAGCGCGCGCCGACCTCGGCCACGCGGCCCGCGCCGTTCGTGATGACCACGAACTGGATGACGATCAGGATCAGGAAGATCACGAGGCCGACGACCACGTTGCCGCCGACGACGAAGTTGCCGAACGCCGTGACGACGTGGCCGGCGTCACCGTGCAGCAGGATCAGCCGCGTGACCGAGATGTTGATGGCCAGGCGGAACAGCGTGGTCAGCAGCAGCAGGCTCGGGAACGACGAGAAGTCGAGCGCGCGCGGCACGTACAGCGTCGCCACGACGATCATCAGCGCCGACGAGATGTTCAGCGTGATCGCGAGATCGAGCAGGAACCTGTCTCTTATACACATCTGACGCTGCCGACGACC
>JBKOYW010000039.1:0-3357 GCA_046744275.1 Actinomycetota bacterium | reverse complement strand
GCCTCCGCCGCGCCTGAGCTCGTCGAGATCGGCCGGTTCGACACGCCGGTCCACGTCGCCTCGCCGCCGAACGACCCGCGCGTGTTCGTGGTCGAGCTGGACGGGCTCGTCAAGATCGCCGGCGGCGGCACGTTCCTGGACGTGACCGACCGCACGAACGCGAGCAGCGAGCAGGGCCTGCTCTCGATCGCGTTTCCGCCCGACTATGCCCCCAGCGGCCGCTTCTACGCGTTCCTGACCTCGAGCGCCGACGGCTCTCTCAACGTGATCGAGCTCCAGCGCTCGGCGACGGATCCGAACATCGCCGATCCCGCCACCGCACGTCCGATCCTGACGATCCCCCACGGCACTGCCGACAACCACAACGGCGGGCAGCTTCAGTTCGGGCCTGACGGCTTCCTGTATGTGAGCACCGGCGACGGCGGCAACACGCCGCACAATGCGCCCGACCTGGGCTCCGAGCTCGGGAAGATCCTGCGGATCGACGCCAGGACCGGCGCTGCGGCGCCCGGCAACCCGTTCGGCACCCGCGTCTGGGCCTACGGGCTGCGCAACCCATGGCGGTTCACGTTCGACCGCCCGACCGGCGACATGCTGATCGGCGACGTCGGCCAGAACGAGTGGGAGGAGGTCGACTGGGCGCGCGCCCCGAGCCCCGGCGCCGGGGTGAACTACGGCTGGCCGTGCGCCGAGGGCCCGAGCGGGTCCGACTCGTGCGGCACCCGCCCCGCCTTCGCGCGCAACCACACCGCGGGCTACAGCGCGATCATCGGCGGCTACGTGGTCCGCGACCCCGGCCTGCCGTCGCTTTCCGGCCGCTACCTGTACGGCGACAGTTCGCTCTCGACGCTGCGCTCGGTCGTGCTGCCGGACACCGACGACCGCGCCGAGCCGCTGCCGATCAGCTCCCTCACGTCGTTCGGCGAGGACGCCTGCGGGCGGCTCTACGCCGCCTCGTACCACGGTCCCGTGTACCGGATCCAGGAGGGCGCGCCGACGCCGTGCTCGTTCGGGGCGCCGCTGACCGACGCGGTCGCGCCGCGGCTGCGCGTGACGATCCTCAAGCCTGCGCTCAAGCGCCGGCGCCTGCGGCTCGCGATCCGCTGCGACGAGCCGTGCCGCGTCGCGATCGCGACCCGCCTCGAGCGCGTCAGGCGGCTGGCGACCCGCCGCCGTTCGCTGAGCGCGAACACGCGGACCGTCGTCCAGGTGAAGCTGAGCCGCGCGACCGCCCGGCGCCTGCGCCGCGCGATCGCCCGCCGCGGCCTCGTGCGCCTCGCCTTCACCGTGCAGGCGACCGACGCCGCCGGCAACCGGAGCGTCGTGACGCGGCGCGGCCGGCTGAGGCGCCGCCGCTAGTCCTCGTCCTTCTAGGGCGCGCCTGGAACCGGCTCGTCGGCCTTGTAGCGCTCGGGGTCGTCGACCTGCTCGCCCTCGATCGTCACCGAGCCGTCCTCGTGATGCTCGAGCGAGGACGGGCCGAGCTTGCGCGTCGGGCCCTCGTCGTAGCCGGCGGTGCCCTCGGGGCCGCCGAAGGTCAGGTACTTGGCCTTGCCGTCGGGCCAGTCCTCGAGCCGCTCGGGCGGGTCGCCCTCCTCGAGCTCGTGGATCTCCTTCTTGGCCTCTTCGACGTCCTGCTCCTGCTGCTGGGCGGCGTCCTGGGCGCTCTGCTCTCGATCCGCCATGGGACCGGCGTACCCAGGCCCGATGAACGGAAACGGCCGGGAGGCTCTCGCCACCCGGCCGTTTCGAAGCGAATCCTTCCGCGCCTCCTCCGTGAGCGGGCCTTCAGGCCCGGAATCCGTACGCCCTCCAGACGGTGCTCAGACTGTCACTCAGCCCGCCGGCGGGCCATCGGACATGCGTCCACGGGTCTGCGTTATGACTCAGGAAACCGGAGCGTCGATGAGCGGCTCCCGCATCCCGCTGGTCTCGGGGGCGCGGCGGTAGGGGTGCTCCTCCGCCACGTCCTCCTCGTGGTACACGGACTCGGCGTTGACCGCCCAGATGTCGTGATCGGTCCCGAGCGTGATGTTCTCCACCGCGCGCATCGCCGTCAGCATCGAGTGGTCGGAGTTGTTGTAGCGGTGCAGGCCGTTGCGGCCGACCTGGATCAGGTTGCCGATGCCCGAGAGCCAGTCGCGGATCGCGTCGACGCGGCCCGCGTAGTCGGCGTCGTACATCGGATAGGCCTTCGGAACGCGCGTGACGTAGCCCTTCTCGACCTTGGCCGGGTCGGCCAGGCCGAGCGTCGCCAGCTCCTGCTTGGCCAGCTCGACGAGCGCGTCGTCGTCCATGTCCCACAGGTCGTCGCCCTGGAAGCAGAAGTACTCCAGGCCGACCGACGCCTTCGACTGGTCCGGCACCATCCAGGGGCTCCACGAGCGGAAGTTCTGGATCCGGCCGACGCGGACGCTCGGGTCGTGGATGTAGATCCAGTTGTCCGGGAACAGGTCTTCGCCGTCGATGATCAGCGCGACGGTCAGGAAGTCGCGGTAGCGCAGGCCCTGGGCGGCCGCCTGGACGTCGCCCGGCGCCGCGGCGCCGGCCATGCCGACGGTCCCCCGCAGCGGGAGCGAGGAGATCACGTGGCCGGGCTCGATCCGCTCGCCGCCCGCCTCGATCGCGACGATGCGGCCGTCGCGGATCTCGAGCTTGGTGACCGGCGTGTTGAGCCGCACCTCGCCGCCCGCGGCGATGATCTCGTCGGCCATCGTCTCCCACATCTGGCCCGGGCCGAAGCGCGGGTAGTGGAACTCGTTGATCAGCGACTTGATCTTGTTGCCCTTGTTGCCGAAGAACGCGGCCTTGGCGGCGGAGAAGAACGAGAGGCCCTTGATCCGCTGCGCGGCCCACTCGGAGCGGAGCTCGGTCGTCGGGACGCCCCAGACCTTCTCCGTGTAGGTCTTGAAGAAGTGCTGGTACAGCCGCTTGCCGAAGCGGTTGGAGACCCACTGCTCGAAGTTGTCCTCCTTGCCCTTGGGCTTGGCCGCCGCCCACAGGTAGGAGAGACCGGCGCGGACGAGCTCGACGGGGCCGAGCTTCTTGATGACGTCCATGCCGTTCAGCGGGTAGTCGAGGAACTTGCCGTTCCAGAAGATGCGGGACATGCGCGGGCGCTTGAGGAACTCCTCGCGCATGACCTCGTGCCACAGGTCGTCGACTTCCTTGGACTTGGTGAAGAAACGGTGGCCGCCGAGGTCGAAGCGATATCCGTCGCGCACCTCGGTCTTGGCGATGCCGCCGACCTGGTCCTCAGCCTCGAAGACGATGACGGGTCGGCCCTGCCGCGCGAGCAGGTAGCCGGCCGTCAGGCCGGCCGGGCCGCCGCCGAGCACGGCGACGGGACGGTCGGTG
>JBKOYW010000391.1:0-6756 GCA_046744275.1 Actinomycetota bacterium | reverse complement strand
GCTGACGTGGACCCGCTCGCCGCGCTCGCGCACGACCTGGCCGACCAGCTCCTCGCTGTGGCCGTCGCCGTACCCGAGCGCGGTGTCGATCAGCGTGAGACCGAGATCGACGGCGCGGTTCAGGGCGCGCAGCGACTCCTCGTCGTCGGCGCCGAGCCACATCGTGCCACCGATGCCCCACGCGCCGTAGCCGATCTCGGACACTTCGAGGCCGGTCCGGCCAAGCGGTCTCAGATTCATCTCGAACACCCTACGACGCGAGCTGTCGCGCGATTGCGCGACTGGCGCCGAGCCGACGCCGGTCCTACCGTGCACTCATGTCGGCCACCCGCCGGGCGCCACGCCGAGACCCGAGCTACCGCTGGCTGCCGTCATCGGCCGGGCGTGCGATGGAACCCGGCGAGATCGCCCGATGGCGGGCCCGCCTCGGGCCCGGTTGGGAGGTCATCCCGCGGACGAGCTTCGGCACCCGACACGGCCTTCGGCAGATCTTCCGGGGGACCAGCCGGCCGGACATGGTGGCCGTGAACCGTGCACGCCGCCGCGTGCTCGTGGGCGACGTCACCTCGGCTCCGGATCCCGCGCACCTGCAGAAGACGATCGGCTACGCCCGGCGGCTTGCGGCGCAGCTGCCGCCATCGCTGGCGGGGTACCGCGTCCTCGCGCAGGACTGGTACTGGGCACTGCCGCCTGAGTACCGTCGGGGATCGTGGCCGACGTCGCGCCGGATCGTCGTTCAGCGAGGTGGGCGGCGCTGACGCTCAGAGGCTCGCGGCGGACGGACCGCGCTCATCTCGTGCAGGAAGTGGATCGCGGTCTTCGTCCCGCCGAAGAAGCTCGACAGCGCGAACGACTCGTTCGGCGCATGTGCGTTGTCGTCCGGGAGGGCGAATCCCATCAACACGACCGGTACGCCGAGCTCGCGGCCGAGCAGGTCGACGACCGGGATCGTGCCGCCGGAGCGCACCAGCGCAGGTGCTCGCCCGATGCCGCGCTCGTAGGCGCGGGCGGCCGCCGCGAGCGCGGGTCGCCGCGGGTCGATGAGGACGGGCCGCGCGGCACTCAAGCGACGGAGCGTCACGCGCGCGGCAGCAGGCGCACTGCGTGTCACGTGCTCGCGTAGCAGCCGCTCGACGGTGTCCGGATCCTGGTCGGGGACGAGCCGCATGTTCAGGAGCGCCGTGGCGACGGCCGGGATCGCCCCGTGCGAACCCCCGCTACGGAGGCCCGTCACGATCAGGGCGGGTCTCACGGTTGTCCGGTCGCGCGCGCCGGCGGGCTGCTCGCGCACGTCTCGGTAGAAGCCCGCCACGGCCGCCCCGCCGTCCGCCCGATGGAGGCCGGCGACGAGCGCCGCGAGTGTCTGGGCGGCGCCCGCGACGGCACCTCCGAAATGACCGCTGTGGAGCGGCGCCGCGCCGGTTCTCACGCACAGCTCGACCGTGAGCGAGCCGCGCAGTCCGTAGGTCAGTGCCGGCCGTCCCGGCGCCAGCATCCGCGTGTCAGAGATCACGGCGGCATCGCAGCGGAGCGCCTGCCGGTGGCGCGCGATGAAGTCCGGCAGAGCTGGACTGCCGATCTCTTCTCCACCTTCGAACAGACAGACGAGGTTGACGGGGAGCCGGCTGGTCGCACGCAGCCAGGCCTCGATCGCCTTCACGTGGGCGAAGAGCTGGCCCTTGTCGTCGGACGAGCCGCGTCCATGCACGCGACCTGACCGCACAGCCGGCGCGAACGGCG
Source organism: Actinomycetota bacterium (assembly GCA_046744275.1). Lineage (GTDB taxonomy): Bacteria > Actinomycetota > Thermoleophilia > Solirubrobacterales > Solirubrobacteraceae > DASSUW01. Next base: position 5,016 of record JBKOYW010000391.1, on the reverse strand, counting down.
GCGAACGCCAAGCCGACAGCGCGCCAGTGGGCACGACGTCATAGTGGCCGTATACGAGCACCGTGGGCCGCCCCTGCGCATGGCGCCACGCGCCCCACACCACGTCGCCGTCGATGCGTACTCCATCGAGCCCGATGCCGCGCAGCTCGGCCGCGAGCCACTGGGCGCAGGCAATCAGATCATTCGCGTGGCGCGGATCGCCACTCACGCTGGGAAGCCCAACGAATGTGCGCAGTTGCTCCACCGCGCGCCGTCGGTCGCGATGCGCCGCAGCGAGAACGGGAGCGACCGGCGGGCCGGTGCCCGCCGCGCGCGACGCGCGTGAAGGGACCGCGACGCCCATGGCCGCACCCGGTCAAGTCAGGTTGCCGCGTGAGCAGGCCGGCGGCGACCGTTGCGCATCGAAGCCGCCGGCCCTACCGTTCGCCGGGACCGCCCGCGGTCCCAAGGCAGAATGCGGCGCTCTGCGTTCGGCGCCTCCGCGACGCCGATCGACTGCGCGCTGGTCAGCCACTCCTCCGCGTACTCCGCGATGTCGGTCAGCAGCGCCTCGAACTCCGCGCGCGTGGTCTCGTTGACGTGCGGTCGCGAGAGCCAGCGGAGGATCTCGCGGCCCGCCACGCCCATGCGCTGGCGCGGCGACGTCATCAGCGGCTCGTTGAAGTAGTGGACGAGTACATGCTCGATCACATCCCACGCCGTGTCAGCGCCCATGAGCCGGCGGACGTCCTCGCTCTCGAGGATGCGGAACGCCTCGTCGAGGATCTGCATGACCTCGACGCGGAGCACATTGAGGTGTCCGAACGAGGTGAACTTGAGGTTGTTCCGCAGGTCGAGGCCGGCGCGGCGGACGATCGCGATCGAGCCGAAGCTCGGGTCGTAGGCCCGCTCGCGCATGACCTCCGATATCCGCTTGTCGCGGAAGTACAGCGCCACCTGGCTGTTGAAGTGCGTGAACATCCGGTGGAAGTCGGTGTTCGCCCGCGAGCCGCGCGGCACGGGGCCGCTGCCGTAGCCGAGCACGCGGCGATAGGCGGCGAGCCGATCGCGCTGCGTGTACCGCAGCACCTGGCGACGATCGAACTTGTAGAGCCCGTACGCACCCGGCCCCGCAGACAGCATCACGGTTCCCGCGCGGAACAGCTGCTGCAGCTTCTGGACCACGCGGAAGACCCCGATGCGCTCGTGCTGGTACAGGTAGTAGAGGTCGGCGACCGCGTTGATGCGCTCGGAGTTGACGGTCTCGTCGTAGGCCAAGACCTCGTAGGGGATCCGGGCCTCGCCGAGGTTCGCCGCGGCCTCCGGCCCGATGCCGGCCAGCTGCGCGGTGCCGAGATCCGGCGGCGGCGCCTGGAGCTTGTCGGCGTCGACGACAGACCGCAAGAGGTCGTCGATCTGCTTCGTCAGCTGATCGGCGAGCTGCGGGTCTGTCTGGAGCTGTGACGAGAGGCGGTCCGCGACCATGCCCTCGAGCGCTCCGACGCGGTCGAGCAGATCCTGGTATCGGCGTTCGGTCGGCATGGTCACGCTCCGCGTTCAGGGGCCTGTCACAGGACCTCGGTCGTCGTCGTCAGCTGCACCTTGTTGTCGTGCGTGAGCGTCGTCTCCCACGTGCCCGTGCTCAGCGCGCTCAGGTTGGCCTCGGCGATGAGCTCGCGCGCGTCGCGCTTGACCTCCGTGAGCGTGACCGACGTCGTCCCGTCGCTGAGTGCGACCGTGGTGGTCTGATCGACCGGGCCGCGGGCCACGATCCGGAATACGCGCTTGTCGCTGGGCAGGCCCGCGGCCAGCGTGAAAGTCGTCCCCACGGGGGGCGGGGCGGGTGGCGGCCGTTGCACCAGCTGGTCGAGCAGGTTCACCCCCCGGCGCAGCTCGGCCACGACCTCCTTGACGGTCTTGTCCTGCGCGGGCCTGCTCCTGGGTGTGGGCTTGGGCTGCGGCATGCGGGGTCACCTCCTCTACGGGACGACGTACGCGTCCTCGATCAGCCAGTTGGCGCCGTCTCGCGTGATGAAGACCTCGTAGGTCCCGCTCGGCAGCGCCGCGTTGGGCAGCCGAGCTTCGTACTGAAGCCCACCTGTGAACGGGGCGCCGCCGGTGAGTGCCAACGGCACCTGCTGCTCGACGGCCCCGTTGAGCGTGAACACGATCTCCGCCTGATCGAGGTCCGCGCCGGAGATCGTGACCACGTGCTCGGCTGTCCTGAGGTCGATCGCCACGGTGACGCCGGTGACAAACGGCTGCTGCTGCACCGCCGTCGGCCTCAGCGGGAAGCCGATCACGGGCTGTGGCGGACGCAACGCTCGGATGAAGCCGAGGAGGTTGGTGAGACTTCCGCCGAGCGCGGTCAGCGTGGACTGGACGACCACGTTCGCGAACAGCGGCGGGAAGTTGGCCGGCAGACCAGCGCCGGTCGGATCGGCGGCCGCCTGGAACGCCGCGACCTGGGCTTGGAGTTCGACCAGCGTCGCCTCCAACGACAGCGCGCCCTGCCTGCCGGCGGTCTCGATGAGCTCCCGCGCGTCGGCGCTCAGGAAGTGATCGGCCCAGTCGAGCAGCGAGCCGAGGAGCACGTTGGCGCCTCCGACCTGCAACGTGAGGATCGCGCGTTCGCCCTCGCCGATCAGCACCGTGTCCAGAGCCGCGTAGACCTCGCGGACGGACTCGCTCGCCACCTGGAGTTCGCGTGAGATCACGACGAGCTGCGTGCCGAAGAAGACGGGGCCGCCAGGCAGGAAGGACCCGCGTTGGTCGCTCCATTCCGCCCACAGCGATGTCACGTAGTCGGAGAGGACGAGGAAGTTCGTGTAGTTCTGCTCCTCCTCGATCGTGTTGATCAGGTCGCGTGTGAGGCCGAAGTGCTCCCGCAGGTCGCCCAGGTGGCCGCCCACGGCGTCGGCCGCGATCCGCGGCGCCGGGGGAGCCGCCGGAGGAAGGCCGACGAGGCTCGTCAGCAGCTGATCGACGAGGCCGACGCTGGGGCCGCCCTCGCGGCCGAGCTCCTGAACCGCGCGGTCGAGCTCGGAGCGCACCACTCCGCGTGCCGCCGTGACAGCCTCCTCGTCCTCGTACGGGATCAGCGGCTCGAGCCCGTCGAGCAGCGGCAGCGACTCCTCGAGCGCCTGCTGCGCCCGCCGGTGGATACTGGCCTGCGCGCCCGCCAGCGTGCCCATGTCGGCTTGGAGCGCGAACCCCCGCGGCGACCAGGTCCAGACGCGGCCGTCCGTTGACACGGGCAGGACCTCGCCGGTCGGTGCCCGGCCGTTCAGGCTCGCCGGATCCGTGATCGTGAACGAGCGCTCGAGCGCAGCCAGGAACCCGGCGCCGTCGCGCGGCGTCGTCGACGCACCGAGGATCTCCCGCAGCGCTCGCTCGATGGTCGGCGCCGGGCCGGCCCCGGGAGCCGACTCCGGGCGCAGAGACGCAAGGTCCTCGACGAGGATGGGATTAGGAACTAGCGGCACCGGTGTCGCCTCCAGATCTCAGCGGTTCGATTGCGGCCGGCGGCGTCATCGACACCCGCGGCCCGATGCTCACGGCGTGGACCGAGAGGCCTCGTGCGAAGACGGCCTCTGCGAGCTCCTCCCACGCAGCGCACACGCGGCGCTCGACGCGGACGAGCGCCTCGCGGCATGTGTCCAGCGCATCGCGTATCTCGAGCGCCCAGTCGCGCCACGCCGGCCCACCCTCCTGTCCGGCGGCGACGATGTCGGCGACCCGCGCGTACGCGGTGAGTTCGGTCAGTTGCTCGTCGATCCTAAGCGCGCGGCGGTGGGCCTGAACGAGCTGCGCGGCGGCGCGCTCGGGATCGGCGCCAGCGGCGTGTGCGATTGCGTCACGGGCCTCCGCCGCCCATCCGGCCATCGTGTCGCACGTATCCGAGAGCGACTGGGCAAGCTGCAGATCGCGGTCGGGTGGCGTGTCGGCGACGCGGCGCTCCAACCCCACCAGAGCATCCGCCAAGGAACCGAGATCGGCGTGCAAGCGGTCGACGATGCGGCGCACTGTCACGGGTCACCGCCTCGCGAGGTGCCGGTAGAAGTTGGACGTGATCACCTCGGGCCGCGCCAGGCGTCGCTGCAGGGCGGTGCGGGCGGCAGCAATGAAGAAGCGCTCGGGGAGCACGCCGGGATCGGTGCCGGCGGCGAGCCTGCCTGCAGCCTCCTCCACGAGCTCCTGGTCCTTGGGCCGGAACGCGCGCAGCACCGCCGCCAGGCTCTTGCCGCCGAGCTGCGGGAACGGCTGGAAGCACACACCGTCGACGATGCGCTCGCACGCCTCGGGGAAAGTTCGCAGCAGCTCGGGCGGGATCGTCCCTGCCCGCGGGTTGGGATACAGCCGCCGCCAGGTCTGCCCATAGGCCTCGGCCGCACCTGTGAAGCCCATCCGGCGCAGCAGCTCGACGCTGATCAGCGTCCGTAGATACGGCGTCGGGTGGGGCCCGCGCCGGCTGTAGGTGATGGTCGTGCGCGGCCCGCGCCCAATGACGTCCATGAGCGAGCCGACGATCGCCGGGCCGCCCATGAGCAGGCCGGCCGCATCCGCCCACAGCTCCCGATTCCAGCGCGTCCAGTCGGCGACGACCGGATCCGCGAACCCATCAGCGCGCAGAACCGCGGCGATCCGCTCGGGCACAGCCCTCTCGAGCCCGAGATCGTTGTGGAGGTTGTGGCTGACCTCGTGCAGGACCGCGCCGAGCGTCCACGGGTTGACGAGCCGGTGGTACGGCAGCTGGACGAGCGGGAACGGGTTGAGCTGCCGCCCGAGCCGGCGCAGGCGGATGCCGCGGCGAAACGTCGCCGGCGAGAACCCCGTCCGCATGTAGGCGAAGGCGGGAGGCGCCGGGACCGAGCGCGCCACCGGAAGGCCCATGTAGGCGTTCTGGTAGCAGTCGAGCGCGATGCGATCGCAGCTCAGGAGCCAATCGCCAAACTGAGACTGGCGTTGTCCGAACAGCTCGAAGTAGAAGTCCCACACTCGCTCAATCGCCCTCACCCAATCGTGCGCGCGTTCCTT
>JBKOYW010000319.1:0-5852 GCA_046744275.1 Actinomycetota bacterium | reverse complement strand
GGGCGAGGCGCGCCGGCTGCTCGGGCACTTCGGGCTCGAGGGCGCCGCCGCGCTGCGCCCGCTCGGACGGCTGAGCCCGGGCGAGCGGGCGCGCACCGCGATCGCCGCCATGGTCGCGTCCAAGGCCGAGCTGCTGCTGCTCGACGAGCCCACGAACCACCTCGACTTCGCCTCGCTCGAGGTGCTCGAGGGCGCGCTGCGCGACTACCCCGGCGCGATCGTCGCGGTCTCCCACGACCGCGCGTTCCTGGATGCGATCGGCACGGACCGCCGGGTGCGCGTGTGTGACGGGGCGGTGGTGGAGACGTAGCAGGGGTATGCGACGCGCCGTCCTCGTCGCACTCTGCCTCGCCGCGGTCGGCTGCGACCGCGAGACGGACGTCGGCGACGGCGGGTGCACGGCAGTCGTGGTCTGGAACGACGTGTCCTACACGGGCGTCGCGCTCGACCCGCCCTACCCGCGGCCGGGCGCGCCGCTCGGCGACGGCATGGTGCCGGGCTGCAACGACGGCGGCGGGGACGAGTCCGCGACCAGCGTGGACGTCCGGGAGGTCGAGGGCGTGCCACGTGAGGTCGCGTTGACGATCGACGGCGAGCGGGACTCGCTCTACACCAACCCCGCCTACTACGTGTTCCTCCCGCTGCCCGACGGCCCGGGCCGCCGCCGGCGCGGCACGCCCTGTGAGTTCGCGGGCGAGGTCGACGACGTCGAGTACCTGCGAGTCCGCGCGCGCAGGCGCGAGTGGCGCGTGACGGTCGACGAGGCCACGCGGACAGACGGCTTCGACCGCGGGACCATGCCGTACCTGCGCCCAGGTGACCGCGTGCGGGTCCGCGGCCACGGGTGCAGCGGCGAGGCCATGATCGCCGACCGGATCGAGCTGCGGCCGTAGCGGCGCGGCGCGTATCCTGCGACGCATGGCCGACACGATCTCCTTCGCCCGCGGGGCGCCGTCGCTGGACATCGTCGACGTGGAGGGCCTGCGCGAGGCCGCGCAGCTCGCATTCGAGAACGACCCGGCCGGCACGACCGCGTACGGGACGTCGGTCGGCTACGTGCCGCTGCGCGAGTGGATCGCGGAGCAGCACGGCGTGGCGGTCGACCAGGTGCTGGTCACGAACGGCTCGATGCAGGCCGACGCGTTCCTCTTCCAGCTGCTCGTCAATGCCGGCGACGCGGTCGTGGTGGAGTCGCCGACGTACGACCGCACGCTGCTCAACCTGCGCAACCGCGGGGCGGACATCCACATGGTCGCGCTCGAGACCGATGGGATCGACGTCGACGAGCTCGAGCGGCTGCTGCGCGACGAGAACGTCCGGCCGACGCTCGCCCACGTGATCCCCAACTTCCAGAACCCCGCCGGCTACACGCTCAGCGCGCCCAAGCGCGCGAAGCTGCTCTCGCTCGCCCGCGAGTTCGACTTCACGCTGTTCGAGGACGACCCGTACATCGCGATCCGCTTCGAGGGCCAAGGGATGCCGACGATGCTCTCGCAGGACGACGCCGGCCAGGTGGTCTACGCCTCGTCGTTCTCGAAGACCGTCTGCCCTGGGATCCGCGTCGGCTACCTGGTGGGGCCACAGGCGGTGATCAAGCAGATCCAGTCGATCGCGACCTACACCTACATCTCGCCGAACATGGTGGCGGAGTCGATCGTGAACCAGTTCGTCCGCTCGGGCCGGATGGACAGCGCGATCGCGACGGTCAAGAACGCGCTGCGCGAGCGCCGCGACACGCTCGTCGCCGCCCTGCAGCGCGAAATCCCAGAGGCGGAGTTCAGCCCGCCGGAGGGCGGCTATTTCATGTGGGTCGTGCTGCCCGAGGAGGTCAGGGTCGCCGAGCTGGAGACCGCGGCCGCCGAGCGCGGCGTGATCTTCGTGAAGGGCACCGACTTCCTGCTCGACGGGGGCGAGAACACGCTGCGGCTCGCCTATTCGGGAGTGACGCCCGCACAGATCGACGAGGGCGTGTCCCGCCTGGCCGAGGCCGCCCGGTCGCTTGGCGTCACTGCGTAGGTACGGGGACCATCCGTCCCAGGTCTGCGAGCTGTACGAGGGCGGCGAGGACGTCGCGGTGCTCATCCACGGCGGCTTCTGGCGGCAGCGGTACGGGCGGGAACTCGAGGGCGGGATCGCCCGTGATCTGCTCGCGCGCGGCTGGACGGTGTGGAACATCGAGTACCGGCGCCTCGGAGCCGGCGGCGGCTGGCCGACGACGTTCGAGGACGTGGAGGCGGCAATCGGCGCCCTCCCGTCGGACGCGTCGCGCGTGGTGGCGATCGGGCACTCGGCGGGCGGCCAGCTGGCCGTCTGGGCGGCGTCACGAGGCCTCGTGACCGCGGCGGTCTCCCAGGCGGGCGCGCTCGACCTGCACGAGCTGGCGCGGCTCGGCACGTCCGACAATGTGGTGCCGAAGCTGCTCGGCGGCACCCCGGAGGAGGTCCCGCATCGGTACGACGCCGCCTCGCCGGCGCGGCGGCTGCCGATCGGCGCGCCCCTGCTGCTCATCCACGGCGAGCGTGACGACGACGTCCCGGTCCACATCTCGCGCGAGTTCGCCGCCGCCGCGCGAGAGGCGGGCGACGAATGCGAGCTGGTCGTGATCCACGACGAGAGCCACTACGAGCACCTCGAGCCGGGCTCGCGGTGCTGGGCGGCCACGACGTCGTGGCTCGATGCGCGGGCCGACGATCGCCGGGCGGTGACCGATGGCTGACGCGCCGACCCGCGAGGATGCCGCCGCGCTCGACGCGGCCGACCCGCTGGCCGGCTTCCGCGAGCGGTTCGTGTTCACCGACGAGGAGCGGATCTACCTCGACGGCAACTCGCTCGGCCGGCTGCCGATCGCCACGCGCGACCGGCTGCGCGACCTCGTCGACGAGTGGGGCGACCGGCTCGTCTCCGGATGGCCGGACTGGATCGACGCGCCGACCCGGGTCGGCGACGCGCTGGCCGAGAGCGTGCTCGGGGCGCGGCCGGGCGAGGTGCTGGTCGCCGACTCGACCACGATCAACCTGTTCAAGCTCTGCTCGGCCGCCCTCGACGCCTACCGGCTGTCGGCCCAGGGCGTCGTGGTCACCGACCGCGACAACTTCCCGACCGACCGGTACGTGCTCGAGGGCCTTGCCGACCAGCGCGGCCTGCAACTCCGGCTGATCGACAGCGACCCGATCGACGGACCGCAGGTCGAGGCGCTCGAGGCGGCGCTGCGCGACGGCACGGTGGCCTTGGTCGTGCTCTCGCACGTCGCCTACCGGTCGGGTGCGCTCGCCGACCTGCGCGAGCTGACCGACGTCGCCCGCCGCTTCGACGCGCACGTCGTCTGGGACCTCTCGCACTCGGCCGGCGCCGTGCCCGTCGACCTCCGGGAGGCGGGCGTCGAGCTGGCGGTCGGCTGCACCTACAAGTACCTCAACGCCGGCCCGGGCGCGCCCGCGTTCCTGTACGTGGCGGAGGAGGTCCAGCCGCGGCTACGCTCCCCGATCTGGGGCTGGTTCGGCCAGCGCGACCAGTTCGAGATGGAGCGCTCCTACGACCCGGTCGACGGCATCGGCCGCTTCATGGCCGGGACGCCGCCGATCCTCGACCTCGCGGCCGTCGAGACCGGCGTGGGGCTGACGGCCGAGGCCGGCATCGGCGCGCTGCGGAAGAAGTCGATCGAGCTCTGCGAGCTGATCGTGGCGCTGCACGACGCCTGGCTGGCGCCGCTCGGCTTCGAGATCGGCTCGCCACGCGACCCTGCGCGCCGCGGCTCGCACATCTCGCTCCGCCACCCCGAGGCGTGGCCGATCTGCCAGGCGATGATCGCCCGCGCGGGCGTGATCCCGGATTACCGCGGGCCGGACTCGATCCGGCTCGGCGTCGCGCCGCTCTACACGCGCTTCACGGACATCTGGGACGCGCTCGACCGCGTCCGCGGGCTGGTCGAGCGCGGCGAGCACACCGCGTTCGACGCCACGCCCGGGCGGGTCACCTAGCGCCCGTAGCGCTCTTTCGCCAACACGAGCTGCTCGGGCAGCGCCGTGCGCGGCGGCGGCGACGGGTCGGCGAGGACCGAGACGGTCTCCGAGACCGAGCGGGTGAGCGTGGCGTTGCCGTCGTCGAACGCCACCACCACGTGGTCGGCGTCGACCTCCGCGACCTTGCCCTCCTTGCCGGGGGCCAAGCCCTCGTTCATGAACAGGTGCAGAAGGTCCTCGGCCTCGTTCTCGAACCGCAGCACGGTGACCTTGGCGCCCGGCACGACGTCGGCCAGCGGGACGCCCTCGATGCGGTCGCCGGGGCTGAGCGGATGCCCGTGCGGGCACGTCTTCGCGTCGCCGATCGCGGCCATCATCCGCGCCTCCAGCACCGGCGACATCGCGTGTTCGAGCCGCTCGGCCTCCTCGTGCACGTCGTCCCACGGGATCCCCAGCACGTCGGTGAGGAAGCGCTCGATCAACCGGTGCCGGCGCACCACGCCCTCGGCGTGCTCGCGGCCGTGGTCGGTGAACAGCAGCGCCTTGTCCGGACCGCGCGTGATGTAGCCGTCGCGCTCCAGCCGCCCGATCATCTCGTGCACGGTCGGGGCGGAGAGCTGCATCGCGCGGGCGACGTTCGCGCCCGTCATCGGGAGCCCGGCCTCCTGGAGCCAGAAGATGGTCTGGAGGTACTCCTCCTCGGCGACGGTGGCTTGGTCGTGCGACATGGTCCTGAGCATATCCTCCGCCCCGATGCGCATCGATTCCACGACCCGTGCGCTCGTCACGGGCGCCTCGAGCGGGATCGGGCGTGCACTGGCGCGGGCCCTGGCGGGTCGCGGGGCGGCGGTCGGGCTGCTCTCGCGGTCGGGCGGCGAGCTCGACGCGCTCGCTGCCGAGCTGGGGCCGCGCGCGGTCGCGCTGGAGGCCGACGTGGGCGACCGCGCACAGGTGGAGGCGGCGGTGGAGCGGTTCATCGCGGAGGCCGGCGGGCTCGACCTGGTGGTGGCCAACGCCGGGATCGCCCACTACGGGCCGCTGCTGCGGCAGGACGTCGAGCGGCTCGAAGCGATGACGCGCGTGAACTGGCTCGGCACCCTCTACACGGTCAAGGCCACGCTCGGCCACCTTGTGGACCGCGCCGCCGGGCACATCGTGATCGTCTCGTCCGGCGCGGGCCTGCGCGCGTTCCCGTGGGCGGCCGGCTACGGCGCCACCAAGGCCGCCCAGCGCGCGTTCGCTGAAGCGCTGCGGCACGAGCTCAGCGGCTCCGGCGTGTCGGTCACCACCGTCTTCCCGGGCGAGATCGCCACGCACCTGCACGACCACGAGAAGGACTCGATGCCGGACTGGTACCGCGGCGGCTCGCGGGCCGCCGACCCCGACCGGTTGGCCACCGCGGTCCTGCGGGCCGTCGAGCGCGACCGGCGCGCGGTCTCCTACCCGCCGGCGGTCCGCCTGCTCGGGCTCAACGGGATCGCCCCGCGGCTCGCCGACGCTGTGGTGCGGCGGCTGCGCGGCGGTACGGCGGCGCCGCGGCGGGACTAGCCCCGCGCGAGCCGACGCTGCAACCCCTCGACGCGGTTCTCGGCCAGCGCCATGAACTCCCGGGCGGCCGGTGACAGGAGGGCGTTGCGGCGCGTGATGAACGCGAAGGTGTCGTAGAGCGGCGGGTCGAACGACACGCCGGCGAGCTTGCGCGCGTACCCGCGCGTGCGGATCATCGTCTGCGTGCTGACGGTGTCGCCGAGGCCGCGCACGCACAGCTCGAGCGCGGCGGTGACGTACTCGACCTCGATCTGCGGCTCGAGCTTGACCCCGGCGCGCTGGGCGCGGTCGCGGAGCTGGCGGCGGGTCGGGTCGTCGGCGCCCCAGCGGGCGTCGTAGAGGATC